>NZ_JBPAOH010000082.1:0-34666 GCF_050875635.1 Tolypothrix sp. VBCCA 56010 | reverse complement strand
CTCTTCCTGCCAAGTGTAGGATTTGCTGTCCAGTATAAATACTAACTCCAACTGAATAGATAGTTGATGTTTGAATATATTTGACTATGCGAAAGGTAACTATATCCATTCTTTAATAACCAAGCTTCTCCTTCAAGGGTGGGAGTACTATCTGTATCCAGGGGTTCGTGTCCGTGAAACAAAATTTTGCGTTGTAGGTGCAAAAATTTGAGAGCTTCTAACGACACTCCAGGAAACTTAGTCCTCTTTGCTATTTCGGGGTTTGACCATTCTTTCGACCAGTCGGAGCGTACAAATACAACCGAGCCTTCAGGAATTTTACCATGTCGGCTTTCCCAATTCTGAATATCCTTAACTGTGAGGTGATAGTTGGGGTCACGAGCAACTTTATCTTGGATGGGAATTACCACTAAGGGACGAACAGCGAAGGTTGCAGGCAATTCATCAATTGCCGGATAATCAGGGTTCCAGTGGGCTGGTGGATCTAACTGGGTTCCGAGTTGATCTGTAGGTAAATCGTAATGAGTTGCTTCAGCGCCATCTTCTTGATAGGTGTATGGCTTGCCTGTCTTTGGGTTGACTGTGGGTGTAAACTTAGGCGGAGCAAATCCTGACCATACTGGAATTGAGGGAGCGATCGCATGAGTTAAATCAACATATTTTGCACTTTTAAGCGATCGCTGATAAACTTGCCACAAAGCAGGCTGAGTGCTTGGCTGTGCGGCGTTGATGGACAAGCAAATAATCAAGCTAAAAAGAATTCCTAAGCACAAAAGTGCAAATTTTTTCATAAATTTTAGTAGCGTGCTTTATCAAACCCCGCGCACCCTAACCTAATGAGAGAGTAGTTGCACCGAAGATGCGATTTAGATCAGTGATAAGTGTTCTATAGCAATACATGCGAATATAGGTGAATGATTGTTGCAAATTATAGCGTCGAGTAAAAAAGGCGATCGCCGAATTCGCATCTGGTATATCAATAAATACTGGCTGTGAAGCAGCATGACTAGTTAAAGCTTGAAAAAGGCATTCAGCAATTTCCCTATTATCCGCAAATAACGGACCTATTTTGAAGCCTTGATGACACGGACGAATAACACCATAACCTTTCAATTTACCAGCATTTACCACACCATAGGCAGTCCCTTCTTGGACGTTAATCCAAGGTTGTAGAAACTGAGGACGACTGACACCAAAAAGTTCTGCATCATAACGGATGACTTCTGTTAAAGGTACATCAACTAGTGGAACTACATCTGTTGGGAGGACATGAGAATTAGTAGTTTCGTAAACATGACAAATATGACGATAAGCCGGGGTAAAACCAATTTTACGGTAAGTTGCTTCTCTTTCCACAACCGCGTCTAGGGCTACACTGCGTTTATTCTCTTCTAATTTTAGATTCAACTGTTGCCAAGCAGCTTGCCAAATCTGTGTCCCGTATCCCTGTTTGCGCCATTCATTTTTAACAATAAAAAGTCCGATAAAACCAAAAGTCGCATCATAACAAACAGCAGAGATGCAGGCAATTGGTTCATTATTCACTTCTCCAATTAAGAATCCCGTTGGATCGGTAGCATGAAAGGCTGTTGCATCATTGATACCAGGATTCCAACCTTCTGCTGCTGCCCAGTTTAGGGCAAGCTGCACATCTTCTAGTGTCATCTGCCGGATTTTCAAGGCATTTATCATGATGTTTAACTCCACACCAAGTTATAACGATACTTGATTATTCTGACGCTAAATATATGGTTTTGAGCAATTGTAATTTATCGCACAACTTATTACTGAGCGGTTTTTGGTAATTCTAATTCAGGAATATTGTTAATGACGGGAGTACATTGCCCTCGATCAACACGATAAATCGCCAGCATATTTTCTAAATCGTCATAAAACCGCACCTCGATTCCAGCAGCGTGAGAAATCCACTGAGCGTTATCAAAATATTGTTCTATTGAGAAGTCCTGTGCTGGATAGGTGCGACACCAAGCAAGCCATCCAGTTGTGTTCCAACTATAGCCTTCAGCCCTGAGCAAGTCTTTGATTGCAATAGTGGGTTTTGTACCTTGTCCAGCCTGATTACCCACTTTAACAATAATGCGCTGTATTGTTCCAACAAAAGGCGGGTAATCTAACCAATCCAGTAAGGTAATATTTTTCCTGCTCTTTAATTCTTCAAGGAAAGGTGACAAGTTGTTTGTCTCGGTGAGAATGAACAAACGCTCTACTGCACGAGTTAATGCAACGTAAAAAAGACGGCGTTCCTCATCAACTACACGCTCAATGTTATCACCAAAAACACGAGTGAACATCAAATCGGGGTGTATTAATGGGTAACAACGAGGGACGGCATCGAGTATTATAACTACATCTTTCTGAAGACCTTTATACTTGTGAGCAGTTGATATAGTTACAGCCTTTCTTGACTCTTCGGGAAGATAGGAATGCACCAATTGTAGAAAACTATCAAGTGAGCCGTTTCTTAATGTACGGTTTGTGTAATTAACGTACCAAGGCAAACTATTCTTGCGGCTGAGTAAAACTACATTTTTGCCATCTTTGATAGTCTTGTCTACTAAGCGCAATATGGCAGGTGTTATATTGTCTCCTTGATGCTCCTCTTGCTCCTTTAGAGTTGGATAAAATTGTCCGATATCAGCAATTTCAACGATTCCAAACTTAGTTTTATCGGCGTGAGCAGGAGTACCCAATCCTTGCATCAATTTATTACCAATATCGACAATTGAAGTAGCTGAACGGTAATTAGTGGCTATATGGAGTTTTTGCGAAGGCTGGAAAAATTGCGCGAAATTCTGGTAAAAGCGAAGGTCGGAACCAGCAAAGCCATTAATTGCTTGCCAGTCATCACCAACACAGAAAAATTGTGCCTGAGGATTTTGTTCTCGAATTGCTGCTATTAAATGGTGGAAGAGTTCTGAGAAATCTTGATATTCATCAATAAGTATGTATTGAAGACACTTTAGATCGCCAACGCCAGATTTGCGACGAAATATAGTCTGTCCTGATGCGACAATTGCTGTAGCTTTTTGCATCAGTCCATCAAAATCTTCCTCGCCAGTTGCCTCAAGACGTTGCAGATAGGACTTATAAAATTTTTGTGCCAGATATAAGAAAGGCTCCTCTACATCACTAGCACAGTTATGATTATTAACAATTGAGGCTAATTTTTCGGAAGTGAGGGAAAGTTTGCGACAACGTTGAATAAATCCCTCTACTACTTTGGTGAAGCGGTCTATAGCTCTAACTTTAATTTTCTTCCAAATTTCTTCTTCGCTCAAGCGATCGCATTTAACACCATGACTTTCCAGACATCGCTTAAGTAAAGCACAAAAATCTTCTCCTCCCTCAAATCTGAGGGTTGTGGCGGATAATTCCACAAAATGCCAGTTAGGATGATTTCGCCAATACTCGCGCTTTTGAGCCGAAATTATATCATAATCTGGATTGCCTTCAAGTCCGAAATATTCAATAACTATCCCTTGATTTTCTCCAGTATAAATTGTAAAGTCAGGGCGATAATTGATGCCATTCCACCAGAAGTTCCGCTCATATTTGTATTGAATGTTGTGTTCAAATAAAAAATCAGCAATTACTTTCTCACCGTAAGATTTGAGGTAGGTTCCATCAAGCCCTTCTCTTTGCAATGAGCGACGGTAACTGAGCATTTGTTCAGGACTTTTATCATAACCACCTGAAACTATACGCTCCCAGTCTTGACGAAAGTGCGCCATCATCAAAGCGCGAATTTTTTCATAAAAAATCGGGTTGCGTAAGTACTCATCAATCACAGCCTGTAGAGCCTTGGCTTTGTGCTTGTGACCATTTGGTTCGTCAAAAAGAATGCTTTCTTCGGGATGAACTAAAGCATAGGCTAATGCGTGGAAAGTCATTACATGAGGAATAGAGTCTTGTAGTTGTAGCGTAAGCCGTTCTCGTATCTCCTCCGCAGCTTTGCGATTAAAGGCTAAAAGCAATATCTCGCTGGGTGCGACACAGCAATGTTTCTGTAAAAATAAAGCTCGATTGACCAATGTGGAGGTTTTGCCACTACCAGCCCGTGCTACTACTTGAATATGACCTTCAACAGCACCAATTGCTGCTGTTTGCTCAATATCAGGTGAAGAGTTCAAGTTGCTTTTTACCCAAGATTGCACATAATTCGACTTTTCAACTTGGTACTCCTCAAATGATATGTATTCAGTACATTGGGCTTGATAAAAGTTGTCAGCATTGAGAAAGTTTTCTTCAAACTGGTCTTTTAAGTTCTCAAGTAAAGCCTGTTTTTCTACCTCTCTTTTTTTTGCCTCTCGCTTTCGTCTTTCTGCGTCTCGTCTTTCTGCTTCCCGTCTTTCTATCTCGTGTCTTTGTGCTTCCTGTCTTTCTGCTTCCAATCTCCTTGCGTCTTGTTCCCTTCGCACTAATTCAAGAATTGTTTCTAGAGAAAGAGGTGGTAATATCTTATTAAATTGTCCAATAAATATCTCTTTTTCATATTTAACGCGAAATCCATCACTATAATCTATCTCGACTGATACTTCTGAGTTTTTTCGATTTTTTACGGCATAAACTCTTCCTTTAGCGTAATATTTGACTCCTCTTTCCTCTTTCAGTGTGTTTTTATATAAAATCCTATATTTAACTTGTTCTACCAAGCAGCTAACTTCTCTTCCAACCAGGAGACTCCAAAGGTTATCATTATCGCCAATTACTTCTACAAAACTTTGAACATCGTCAATCTGTGAACCGCTATCCATACTCTGCCTAACTCTTACTCAACTGCTTGCAGCGACTTAAGCGCCTATTTTAAGTTTTCCCGCAGACAGAGGAGAATTAACACCAAAGCAGAAATTGTTGTAAAAAGAATAAGGTTAGATTTATCTAGTGTTTGTATTTTTGTGGTATCGGTAAACAAAAAAACGGTAAAGGCTTCCCTCCACCGTTTTGAAATTTTGAATTGAAAATCTGATATTTAATCTAAAATCCAAAATCTCAAATTTTCAATTTTATTCAACCCCTTGAGGTAATAATTCTCATTGCTGTTAATAATAAGTCGATATATCCAGCAAACAACTACAACTCATTAATTGTTACTAAACCCCCTTCGGTAAACTGTATAACAAGTTCATGCTCATCAAGTAAACCTGTACCTAGCAAAGGCCGCTTTCCTGTACCAAGTGCATTAACTACCCTTTCTTCGCCATTCCAGATAATAACAGCTTCATGTAGTGGTATATCTACCCAACTATTATTAGCTAGATTTGCAGGTAGTTCATATAGGAAGGGTAAACCCAACAAAGCAACGGCTTCCGGTGGTAGACAAAGGTAATCTGTAAAACCTGTGTCTATAACAAATTCAATAGTAAAATCTGGGATATTTGGCAGTCGAAATTCTACATTAACAGTTGCGTGTCCATTCTTGACAATACCATAAATCACTGTGAATCCCGCTCCAAAAAGCCACAGAAGGAAACAGCAACTTTATAACCAATGCGAATACCATATAGTCGAGCTAATGGGTTCTTTTGACGCAAGAAATGCGCTGATTCTATGCCTATTTTATCAACCGCATATTCACCTGTTTCTATGTCAATAATCACCATCTTACCGATGTTTTCTTCTGTTTCCACTTGTTGACGAATGCTGTTTTCGTATATTTCTCTAGCACGTCGTCCAACTTCTTCGCGGCTTAAAAGTATAGTTTGCACGGCTTTGCTCCTTTGTTACTAGTGTGTACTAATTCTACTTGATTATCTGTTGTGGCTTCAAACTGAATTTTTCACGTCTGCTCATCTTTGGGTTAAGCAAGAAGATAAATAGGGCGAGCCTGATTTTCTTTCTCTGACAAATGAATCAATGAACTGACTAATTCCGCAGCTAACAGCCTACCTTACTGACCACCACAGCAGGTCTGACTTTTTTAATTTCTGCTCCCACTGTTGGATTAAAAGCTGAGTGAAGTGGTTTATTTATTTTTGGTGCTTGAGATTCAGGGATTTTACATAAATTGCGCCATTCACTCTGTTAGAGACGTAATTACCTCAGCAGGGCGGAGAATTTTCTCACCGCAACGAAACCCCCCAAGCACAATTTTAGTAATTGTTTGGTCTTCTAAATCAGTTCGTATTTCCCGATCAACGACGCGACACAAATTGAAATCTGGCTGCGTTCCCTCAAGTTCTATGGGAAAGACTTGGCGCTTTTTTAGTATGTTGAGAAACTTCCGATGAACTGCTCCTACAGACCTTGGTAAGCGCTGGAGAAATTCGGGGGTAAGGTCATTGTTTTCCAGGTACTCCAACAATGCTTCTAGTGCATCCCCAACTTCTAACAATTCTAAGAATAAATCCTCAGAAGATGCTACGGACTGGGTTTGCTGGAGGCGTAATTCCTGCTGGAGTGAAACATTTTGCTTTTCAAGAGTTCCTAGTTTTTCTAGAAGCTTGTCGCGCTCCTCTTGAGTTAGGATATAGTTTTGGGATGTTTTAGACACGGGAAATATTTTTAGATAGCAATGGTAAGGTGTTGTTTGCCCAAGTTTGTACTTGAGGATGGACATGGGTGGTTAAAAGCTGACACAATGCGATCGCTCTTTGTAATTGTCCACCCATTTGATAAGCTCTAATTAGCCACATTTGAGCTTGAATATAATCTTTGCTGTCACGCTCATGACAGTCTTGGCAGTAGTCTTCTAGGTATTTAATCGCTTTGGGATAACGTTTCTCTTGGCAAGCTGCAATGCCATCAGCTAATAATTCTGATAAGGATTTCGGTAAGGGTTCTCGTTCTAGGCGTTCTTCTTCGGTAGCTTTGGCGATCGCTTGCTCTAATCCATCATATTCTGATAACAAAATTAATCTTGGTTCTGGTTGCTCTAAAGCGGATAAATCATTATATTTGAAGCGTTTAATAATCGGCAAGATTGGACGTAAAAAGTCAGCTATGATGCGTTCTGATGGCTTTAATAAACTTCTTTGAGCCTTAGCAATAACATCTACAGGATATTGCTTACGCTTCATTGCTACTGCTTGAGCTTTGGTGATTTCTGCTTTTGATGCTGCTTGCGATACACCGAGAATATCGTAGGGATTTTTTTCCATATTTTTTTAGAGAAATATTTTTAACCAATAGCAACCTTAATAACGCAGTCTTAAACTTCGGTAAACTTCTTGAAAAGCAGGCTCATTTGGGCAAATTTCATAAGCCCAGCGTCCTAGTTGAAGAACCACTTCTAGGTTGTTCAAATTTCCATTACTTACGCCGGCAACTAATATTTCTATGAAAAATTCAGCGACGATAAATCGAACCCGTTCGTGTCGTGTTCGCCTAGCTCGCGTTACCATTGCTTCAAACTGATTGTTCCCGAACAGCCTCTGAATTTCTTTCAGTTCTTGGGCTACTTCGACGTTTTCAATTAAATCCTTCACAATCGGATTATACTCATCAATTTTTTTGATTTCTTGCAGTTCTCGCAGCGCTTTATCTAGGGAAATTTGTTCGTTAGCGAGTTTCTCTCGCAGTTCTTCTGCTTTATACTCAGCCAGATAACTTCTAGCAAGCTGACTTCCTAAAAGGTCGTACCAAAATTGAGCAAAATCCAAATGTTCTTGAAATTCTGATATAGCTTGACGCTGCATTCCGCAAAGTTTGTTGATTTCTTCTTGCCAATCAACACAAGCTTTAATTTCTGCCTTTGCTTGATTGAGGGGAATAATTGCCTCTCGCCATTTTTGCTGCTGTAGCTGATAGCAACCTTCATGGTAAGCAACAAATTTTTGAGCAAATGTTTCAGCAACCGCAGCAGGTTTGGCAGATGGTTTAAGCTGCATTGCGCGTTGAGTATCTCCTTCTTTACAAGCCGCAACTGCTAGCCCCCAAGGAGTATAAAGTGAGCGCAAAATCTTTTGATTATCTATTTTATCTACTAAAATATCTTGCCAATTGTGATAGTAGCTATTGTAACAACCAGGCGTTATAAACACATCTTTCAACTTCATCCCCCACTTGGGAGAATTACCCATCAAACGCAAGGCTACCATTTCTAAACGATAGCGATCGCGTAATTTCAAATACTTGTTTAAATTATTATATTTAAAATCGTCAATTGCTGATTCCAGCCTTCGTTTCAATTCTAAAGATACTGATTCTAAGTCAACTGCTTGTCCCAACCAAGGTACATCTTGCAAAGCCGGATCTTGAGTTATATTTGCCAATGCTGTTGACAAAGCAATAATCAAATCCGAAAGGTTTAAATTATCATTTTGACTGCGGTAATAAGTCGCTACTACCCAATTATGTAAAGTCGTAAAATTCGGTTCGCAAATCCATGCTTTTTCAGCTATATTGGCAATAATTCCCCAATCATTACCTTGCCAAATTGCTGATTCTATGCTTGGTTGAATATGTTCATTCAAATTAGTTTCGACTAAAGAATCAAAACCGAATTTTTTGATGAATGCGGTACTGGCTGTTTTCGCCTGCTCTAAATTTTCGTCTTTAACTAACTGCTGAATATTCTGTAATGCTAGCAAACGTTGTCGCTCACAAAGGGTTTTGATAATCTCTTTTTGAGCTAACATTGTAGCATTAGCTAAAGGATGCCATTCTCGATGAGCTGCCTGTAAATTTCCTTGTTTGGCTAAGGCAAATCCTCGCAGATAAGCAGCTTGCTCGCCACTGACACCTTCTAGGTGAGATAGCCCTGTTGCCCATTCCTCGGTTTTAATTGCTACAATTCCTAAACGGATTTGGCACTCTGTCGATGGCAATAAGACTTGAGCGTGTTGATAGAAAATTTCCGCTTCTTTGAGTTTACCGGCTTTTTCAGCCTGAAGTCCGGCTCGGAATTTTTCTTTGCCGTTAAGTATATTTTGTAACTTTTCTAGGAAATCGAGTCCGTCCGATCGCTTAAAATTAGCAAGGGCAGATTCCAAAAGCGCGATCGCACTTCTTAATTTTCCCTCTTTTTCGGCTTGTTGCGCTTTTTCAAAGGCAGAATAGTAAATTTCTTCTTGTTTGACATTAGCTTCACAACTAATAATTGCTGCTTTAACAGCCTCAGTACGATAAAGTTGTTCGGCTTGACGATAAGCGGCGATCGCTTTTTGATAAAATCGATTTTCTGCCTCAGACTCAGCTTCTTTGACTAATTTCTCAAACTCCTGTCGCTTTTCTAATTCCTGTTTGCACTGATTTAGTATCCGTGATATTCCGTCGTCACAAATAATTTTGCTACAGCGCTGATAAAAAGTTATCGCAGTTGACAGCGCTTGAGTTTCTAATGGGTTGCCAGTATCTTGTTGAAGTAAAGCTTTAGCGTTAGCAGCCAGCTTATCTGCTTCTGCTACTTGTTTGCGCCATTGCTTTAATTGCTCGGTGAGTTGGTCTAAAATATTACCCAACAATAATTGTTGAATCAAACGCTCCCAAAAACCAGGCTTTTGAGACCAAGCAGCAAGAGCTTTTTCAGCGATGGTGACGGCTTCGCGTAGATGCTTGTTTTGGGCAAGTTGTTCTGCTTTTTGACTTGCTGTTTTAGTTTGTGGCGCTTGCTTCCACGCATCCACAATTCCCACGCCCAGTACAGTTTTACTCAAGGCGTTAAAGTCAAGGAAAGACATCAAACGCCCTCCTTGCATGGTAATTGCAAAATTTCCCCCACGTCTATATCATCTTCTTGCCCTTTGAGTTGGGGGTTAACTTTAACCATCACTTCCCAAGAGGTTCCCCGACCACAAAATTTTTCGGCGATCGCGCTAAGATTATCTCCAGATTTGACAACGTATGTAGGCGCTTTTGCAGGTTTGACGGCTACGAGCGGCGTTGGTTTGGGACTGGAGGTAATAATTACAACTGGGCTGGGAACGGTGACAGCAGCAGTTAATATCTGTGGTTGGACAAACACAAAACAGCCCACAGCTCCCAATCCCATACCAATCAAAAGAATTATCCCAGCGGCTGTTAATTGCCATGCAGCAACTTTGGCTTGAGAACGGGTTTCCACTCTTGGCAGTTCTTGAAGCATTCGGTTCAAGGATAGGTCGGTATCGCAGTTAGGACAAATATTGCCTTCAATATCCGTGTATCCACATACAGGGCAGTTAAGCTTGATGCTCATCGCTTCACCCCTGTGACAATAGTGTTGCTGGGCAATTCTTGATTTAGCCAGCGCGACACTTCCGGTCGTAATTCACTCCAAAGGCGATCGCTTTCGTGTGCATCACCTTTTTCCCAAGCGCCTAGCATTCGGGAAAGTTTGTCAGACATTGCATTTGCTTGCGTGGGTGCTACCGCATTAGCTTGGCGGATAGCTGATAAAGACGCTTGAATCAGTATTACCTCATCAGGTAGGTTGTCGAGTTCGCGTCTTGCATCTTCGCTTTTCGACTCCATCACCGAAAGCTTATTAGCGTCCATCGCATCTTGCAATTCTTGACTGAGTTTTTGCAATCGTTCCTGCTGCGGTTCGGGAATCAAAAAAGCGCAGAGTTTCAGAACGCGATCGCATTCATTCACAACACATTCCGCTTCCAGGCGTTCTTGGGACATCGAAACCTGGAAGTTTTGCAGGTTAGTTTTAGCGCGATCGCGTAAATCGATGCGTTCTTCCCCTGTCCTGACATCAAAGATTTGGTTGGTTAATTTTACTACTGATACCGCTAACCGCAAGGCTTCTTCAACACCCACAGATGTGAGATTTATATCGTTTAGTTGGGCGATCGCTGATTCTAATTCCTGGTATATTTTCTCATCCGAGCGTCCCCGCGAAAAAGTACAACTCACCCGCACCGAAGGATCGTTTTTTAAAGTCGCGGTCATTCGCAGTTCGCTGTTTTTTTCGTCGAGTTCCAAATTCACCAAAATTTCTGTTCCGGCTGGATACTTTTCGTCCAACCCTAACCACATATCCCCAATACTTTCATTTTCATGCCGAACTTCATCAGGGCTGAAAAACTTAAAATGAATCAGGCGTTGTCCATCAGCTACAGTCTTAAAAGTGTGAGAAGTTGTGACTGGCAAAATATCACCCCGGTTGATAACTTGATATTTGCCGTCCATTAACTCAATGAAATAATTGCGGGAGACTGTTGTCACTTTGTCTATTAATCCAGCAGCGACAATAGCCGCACCTTCCGCCACCGCGTACATTGGGCGGGGATGCACTACCACTTTATCGATTCCAAAGGCTGCTTTGACTTTGCGTTGCACCAAGGGAATTTGTGAAGAACCGCCCACCAGCAGCACCACATCTACCATGTCGAGGGTATATTCGGAGTATTGCAGCGCTTTATGGCAAAATTGGATAGAATCTTCTACCATCTTCACAATCATTTTCTCAAGCTGTTCGCGGGTGACTTCCACCTCAATGGGAATCGCCAGTCCCAACTCGTCTTTTAAAGGAGTCGCAGGGTCAATTCGAGCGACATTAACAGTACTTAATTGAATTTTGGCGCGTTCTGCTGCCATTTTCAGGTCTGCGTTAAACCGCACCCGTTCGTAATAAGGCATTTTGGCGATCAAACCGTCAACATCGGCAATTTTTTCTTGCAGGGCGACTTGCTGTTTAACAAATTCGATAATCTGAGAATCGATATCATCTCCACCTAACCACAAATCCCCTGCTTTCCCCTGTTCGATAAAAGAAGTTCCTGCTGCTGTAATTACGGAAGCGTCGAAGGTACCGCCGCCAAAGTCATACACTAAAATCGTTTTCACATCTTCACTATTTGGCGAAAACCCGTAGGATATGGCGGCGGCTGTGGGTTCCGCTAGCAGTTCTAAGGGAGTGAGTCCGGCTTTGAGTGCGGCTGTGCGGGTGGCGTAGCGTTGTTTGTCGTTGAAGTAAGCGGGGATGGTAATTACTGCTTGGGCGATCGCTTCCCCTGCTTTACCAATTTTCTGATAATAAGCTTGGGCGTTCTGCACGACTTTTTTGAGAATTTCCGCAGAAATATCCTCTGGCTGGTATTCTTTGCCACCTAGCCAAACTGCGATGCTGTTATCTGTCCCTTGAGTTTGTTGGGCAATTTTGTAACCAACTTCTGACTCTTGTTTTTGTTTCTGTTTCTGTACGGCTTCGTCACTAAAGCCCCGTCCCATTAACCGCTTAATCGAAACAATTACATTCTCAGGGTCTGCTCGTAGTCGGTTGTAAGCTTTGTATCCTACCAAAAAGTTTCCTTCTGCGTAGGCAACCAGCGATCGCGTCAGTTTCCTATCAGGAGGCGTATTATCATCAGCTGTAACCACTTCCACATTTACCAACTTATCAGACTAATTCCGTAGCTAATAGCCTACCTTCAATTGGTTCATATTCATCTTCTAGTAACCATGATTTAGCTGCATCATAGCTATTACTAGAAAATATAACTTTATAACTTTGTGCCGGGTCGTAAATATGACAGTTTCCCTTACTCTCACAGAGTAATAAAAGAATGTATGGAGGGGATAACATTGGATCTATCCATACTTCCGTAAATTCCCAGTTATTCTTCACTGGGTCTTGTGCGGGGGATGACGTGGTATTGGTCGTCTGCATTAATTTTTATCTCGCCATAGTAAAGTGGAATGCGGCTACCATCTGGACTAATTCTATAACCTATTAGTTCATCAAAAAACATTCCATAACGCTCATACCCTCGAATTATTCCGGTGAACTGCCCATTTTCTATTATGGCTTGAGCGACTATATTCATTGTAGTTTCATCGTTAAATACATGAGCAGCAAGTCCTCTTTTCAGAAGTCTTTGCATTTGAGGTGTACCAGCTATATGCTTGGCAACTTGTCTAGCATCAATGGTAAGTTGACGATTAATTCCGCTCATGATTAGGGGTTAAGTTTTTTCGACTTAAAATAGCTAAATCCTACGATTCAGGGAAAAATATAATAACTATAAACCCCATACATATTCAAACAAAAAACGGTAGAGGACTTTCACCCTCTACCGTTATTTCATTTTCTAAAATTTAAAATTTACTCAGCTACTGGGGTCAATAATTCCCGACGTTCTCCTGCACTAACTTGCACGGTACCGCTTTCATCGACATCAACCACGGCTGTATCACCGTCTTTGATGCGACCGGAAAGAATTTCCTCAGCGAGGCTATCTTCTAACAAGCGCATAATCGCCCGACGTAAAGGTCTTGCACCGTAACTGGGGCTGTAACCTTCTTGAATTAAGCGGTCTTTGAAGCGATCGGTGACTTCTAGGACGATACCTTTTTCTGTCAAGCGACCAAACACTTCTTTGAGCATGATTTCAGCGATTTCGCTGACTTCTGGCTTGCTCAACTGACGGAAGACGATAATTTCATCTAATCGGTTGAGGAACTCTGGACGGAAGTATTGCTTGAGTTCTTCGTTCACCAAAGTCTTAATTCTGTTGTATTGCGACTCGCCAGCGTTATCCGCAAACTCGAAGCCGATGCTGGAAGCGCCTTTTTCAATTACCTTAGAACCGATGTTTGATGTCAAAATCAGCAAGGTGTTCTTGAAGTCTACGGTGCGACCTTTGGCATCTGTCAACCGACCGTCTTCGAGAATTTGCAGCAGCATGTTGAATACATCTGGGTGCGCTTTCTCGATTTCGTCGAATAACACGACGGTGTAAGGACGACGGCGCACGGCTTCGGTCAACTGACCGCCTTCGTTGTAGCCGACATAACCAGGAGGCGAACCAATCAGTTTGCTGACGGTGTGGCGCTCCATATATTCGGACATATCTAGGCGAATCATTGCTTCTTCGGAACCAAAGAAGTAACTCGCCAAGGATTTCGCCAACTCGGTTTTACCAACACCAGTGGGACCTGAGAAAATAAAGCTGGCGATGGGTCGATTAGGATTTTTCAAACCGACACGAGCGCGGCGAATGGCACGAGAAACTGCTTTCACAGCATCTTCTTGACCGATGAGGCGCTGATGCAGGGTGTCTTCCATGTGCAGCAGCTTTTCGGATTCGGATTCGGTGAGTTTGTTCACCGGAACTCCTGTCCAAGATGCGACGATGTGGGCGATGTCCTCTTCGGTGACGACGGGTTCTAAACCTTCTGTGCCGGATGCGTTGGTTTTGCTTTGAGCGATCGCCCGAATTTCGGCTTTGATTTCCATTTCCCGATCGCGCAGTTCGCCAGCTTTCTCAAAGTCTTGACCGCGCACTGCGTCATCTTTTTCTTTCAATATTTGACGCAATTCTTTATCTAACTCTTTTGCTGCGGGTGGCAATTGCGAGTTAATCAAGCGCACGCGAGAACCGGCTTCGTCAACCAAGTCGATGGCTTTATCTGGAAGGTAGCGATCGCTAATATATCTATCGGACAATTTTGCTGCTGCTACTAAAGCTTCATCGGAGATTTTCAGCTTGTGGTGCTGTTCGTAACGGTCGCGAAGTCCGTACAAAATCTCGATTGTTTCATCAACGCTCGGTTCACCTACCATCACTGGTTGGAAGCGTCGCTCTAGCGCTGCATCTCGCTCGATGTGTTTGCGGTATTCATCGAGGGTTGTTGCACCAATACACTGCAATTCACCTCTTGCCAAAGCTGGTTTGAGGATGTTTGCCGCATCAATAGCACCTTCTGCTGCACCTGCACCAATAAGCGTGTGAACTTCGTCAATCACGAGAATGACATTGCCTGCCTGACGAATTTCGTCCATGATTTTCTTCAGGCGTTCTTCAAATTCACCTCGGTACTTGGTACCAGCTACGAGCAAACCGATATCGAGAGTGACTACGCGCTTATCTTCCAAGATGTCGGGGATATCTTTGGTGGAGATGCGTGTCGCCAAACCTTCAGCGATCGCCGTTTTCCCAACACCTGGTTCCCCAATCAATACTGGGTTATTTTTGGTGCGGCGACCCAAGATTTGAATCACCCGTTCAATTTCTTTTGCGCGTCCCACTACTGGATCGAGCTTGCCGTCTACTGCCATTTGGGTCAGATTCGAGCCAAATTCGTCCAACGTTGGGGTTTTCGTCCGACCCGATGAACCACCTGGAGATACTTCGGCTGTTTCTCCCAGCATTCTGATGACCTGCGTTCGCACCTTGGAAAGATCCACACCGAGGTTTTCTAGAACTCTGGCTGCTACGCCTTCCCCTTCGCGGATCAAGCCCAACAGCAGATGCTCGGTACCAATGTAGTTATGTCCTAATTGGCGCGCTTCTTCCAAGGATAGTTCTAGAACTCGCTTTGCCCGTGGCGTGAACGGAATTTCCACAGCCACAAAGCCTGAGCCTCGACCTATGATTTTTTCTACTTCAATCCGAGCGTCTTTGAGATTGACGCCCATTGATTTCAGCACCTTAGCCGCCACTCCGGTACCTTCGCCAATTAGACCCAGGAGGATCTGCTCAGTACCGACAAAATTATGCCCAAGACGGCGTGCCTCTTCTTGAGCAAGCATGATTACCTTAATGGCTTTTTCTGTGAAGCGTTCAAACATAGTTTCGTTGATCCCATCACCTGCGTCGTGCCGGTATGCTGATTTTAGCATAAGCCCTAACTTTGGGTGTCTGTATAAACAGATAGACATCCAAGGGCTAACACTCAGGTTAATCGGATAATTATTAAATTTTTATTGTTTTTATCTGGTCTGTATACTGAGACCCTTGATTTAAGCCGCTCGATTTCACTCCAAAAAACGGGTTTTGGGTGTTTTTTTCGCCCTTCCCAAACAAAACTTAATATCATAATTTTGTGTCATTTTCAATACATATCAATACATTATTTGAATATTTAATAATTTATTGATGAATTTCCGGAATTAAATTAGAAATACTAATCATTAGGGAAAAACTAACTGCCACTCAGACTGACTCAAGCGATCGCAAACTATGGTATGCCATGTGTCTAAAGTTTTGGGAAAATCTGGCTGTTGCATTTCTCCAGTCCAAAGAACAAGGGCATCTTCACCGTTATCTCGGTAATAACCGCGTCGCCGCCCTGCTGTTTTGAAACCAAATTTTTGATATAAAGATATTGCTGCGGAGTTGGAAACACGCACTTCGAGAGTGGCTCGTTCCAAACCGCGATCGTAAGCTTTCACCAAAAGCGAATATAGTAAAGCTGCACCCAAACCTTGACGGTGGTAGTGAGGATGAACCGCCACAATCGTAATGTGTGCTTCATCTACAATTGACCAAAAGCAACCCATTCCCAGCATTCTGGAGCTAGAGAAGTTGGAAAATAATCCGAGTAATTCAGTGTTGGGACTTTCCAACTCTCGTTGGTAAGCCTGCAAATTCCACAAACCGCCAAAACAGGCTTGATCTAGTTCCAAGGCTGCACTGAGATCGTCTGGTGTCAGTGATTGAATTTCTAATGCTGATGAGATCACAATTATCAATAATGGGACAACGGGTCGGTAAACTGAGAATCGGGGTATCCACTCACGCCCGTAATTAGAACAAGGACAACTCTTATAGTTATGGTATCGACTCACCCGGCAGGCATTCAACATTCTGGTAGTCAGTATTTACCGGAAACAAGCAGTAAAAATGCCAAATTGTCGCCCAATCAGCAACTTTTACCCTTGAGTGCCAAAGTTAATAGTAATGACTGCCTGGAAATAGGTGGTTGTGATGTCACAACTCTAGTTCAGCAGTATGGTTCGCCTTTATATATTTTGGATGAAGAAACGTTCATTCGCGCTTGTCACCAATACCGAGATTCTTTTAAGCAATACTACAAAGGTGAATCTCAGGTATTGTATGCTTCTAAGGCTTGGAGTTGTTTGGCAATTTGTGCGATCGCCGCTCATCAAGGTTTAGGTGTAGATGTAGCATCAGGAGGCGAACTTTACACAGCACTGCAAGCCGGTGTCAGTCCTGATAAAATCTACCTTCACAGCAATAATAAATCTCGCCAAGAGCTAGTTTTTGCCATTGAATCTGGTTGCACCATCGTGGTGGATAACTGGTATGAGTTGCATACTTTGGTGGAGATAGCCGGGGAAAGGGGACAAGGGGGACAAGAGGGACAAGGGGGACAAGGGGGAATTATTGCTACTTCTCTATCTCCCTCATCTTCCTCATCCCCCCCCTCTCCCCATCCCCCACTCCCCATCCAAATAATGCTGCGGCTGACTCCGGGAATTGAGTGTCACACTCATGAGTATATTCAGACAGGACAGTTAGATACTAAATTTGGCTTCGATCCGAATGCGCTGGATGAATTGTTTACTTTTGTCAGCAAGCAATCACATCTTAACTGCGTGGGATTACATGCTCATATTGGTTCTCAGATTTTTGAACGTCAACCGCATCGCGATTTAGCGGCTTTGATGGTGCAGTGGTTGAGTAAAGCGGCTGGTTACGGTTTAAGCGTGACAGAATTAAATGTTGGTGGCGGTTTGGGGATTAAATATATAGAATCAGACGATCCACCGAGCATTGAAGAGTGGGTAAAACCGATTTGCGAGGTAATTGAATCGGCATGTGCTAGAGAAAATTTACCTTTACCTAAGTTATTATGTGAACCTGGGCGATCGCTAATTGCCACAGCTTGTGTCACTGCTTATACGCTAGGATCGTCCAAAGTTATTCCGGGAATCCGTACCTATGTAGCTGTGGATGGCGGAATGTCTGATAATGCACGACCGATTACTTACCAGTCAGTTTACCGGGCAGTAGTCGCCAATCGCATGTCAACTCCTTTAACCGAAACAGTGACAATTGCTGGTAAACATTGTGAATCAGGGGATATTCTCATAAAAAATGCCCAACTGCCAAAAACTCAACCCGGAGATATTCTCGTAGTAATGGCAACTGGTGCGTACAATTACAGTATGGCATCTAACTACAATCGCATACCGCGATCGGCAGCGGTTATAGTCAAGGATGGCGAAGCAAATTTAATTTTGCAGCGCGAAACTTATCAAGACTTGATTAGACAGGATTGCCTACCAGAAAGACTAAAGAAAGATTTTGGATAAAGCCTGAAGACTGAAAGAAAAGGATGAAGAACAAAGGATAGAGAATGAAAATTTTAGACTTCATGCTTGATAATTCATACTTCATACTTCATCTTTCATCTTTCATACTTTATACTTCATACTTTCACGCCAGATGTCATGGGAGATTGGTGGAAGCAATGGCTGATAAACCTGGGACAGTCTGGGTCTTTGCTGCTTAAAACTCTGGATATAGCCTTAGTACTGGCGCTGACTTACATGATCCTAGTTATTATTAGTGAGCGCCGGACACTGTGGATGGTGCGGGGATTTATTGTGTTGATGCTGGCGTCAGCTCTCAGCAACAGTTTGGGGCTACCACTGTTAAATTTTGTATTAGAAAAATTGGTGATTGGCTGCGCTGTGGCGATGGCTGTAGCGCTCCAATCAGAGTTTCGCCGATTTTTGGAACAATTGGGACGTGGCGAATTTCGTTCGTTATTTCTACCATCGAATCGGACAGTCCCCAAGTCTGATAGTGTGATTGATGAAATTGTCGATGCAGTTAAAGAACTGTCGAAAAACCGGATTGGCGCTTTGCTGATTTTGGAAACTAGCGGTCCAATTGACGAGCGGGATTTTTCTGTGCCCGGAGTAAAGCTAAATGCGGAAGTTTCTAAGGAACTGATACAGACAATTTTTCAGCCAAAAACTCTCTTGCACGATGGAGCGACAATGATCCGTGGATCGCGGATTGTAGCATCTGGTATAATTTTACCGCTTTCGGGACGCACAGCCTCGCGCCAGTTGGGAACACGCCACCGAGCGGCGATGGGAATTACTGAGCGAGTCGAAAATTGCATTTGTGTTGTTGTATCAGAAGAAACGGGTTCTATTTCTTTAGCGGAAAGGGGAATCCTAAATAGACCGCTGACGCTGACGAAGCTGAAAGACTGTTTAGAGGCTCGATTATCGCCAACTGTAGATCGAGAAGCTGTGGCTCCAGGTCTGTTAAGCTTGGTACGTCAGATTCGTAGTAAGGCACTAGCCCTAATTTCACGTTTACTTGGATTACCATCGACCGCTTCGCGAGATAAAAAATGACAGTACACTATACAGAACTGCAATATTTGCCGACAGACTTAAAGCGAGAATTACTGCCCAAACACGTTGCGGTGATTATGGATGGCAATGGTCGATGGGCTAAACGTCAAGGTCTACCCCGAATTATCGGTCACAAACACGGTGTTGATGCGCTGAAGGATTTGCTTCGTTGTTGTAAAGATTGGGGAATTGGTGCGCTGACGGCTTATGCTTTTTCGACTGAGAATTGGAAAAGACCTCAGGAAGAAGTTGATTTTTTGATGACTTTGTTCCAAAGAGTTTTGCGTCAAGAATTGCGCGAAATGGTAGAGGAGAATGTACAAATTAAGTTTGTCGGAAATTTACAGGCTTTACCGCGTATTCTTCAAGAAGAAATTTCCCGTTCTATGGAAGAAACTAAGGATAATCGCGCTATCCGGTTTACAGTTGCTACAAACTACGGTGGAAGACAGGAAATTTTACAAGCTTGTCGAGCGATCGCCGATCAAGTAAAGCTAGGTCTACTTCAACCTGATGAAATTGATGAAGCGACTTTTGAGCGTCATCTTTACACCGCAGGAATTTGCGACCCAGATTTATTAATCCGCACCAGTGGGGAAATGCGAATCTCAAATTTCCTTCTCTGGCAAATGGCTTACGCGGAAATTTATATCACCGAAACTCTGTGGCCCGATTTTGACCGCGCCGAATTTCACCGCGCTTTATCTGCTTATCAGCAACGAGAAAGGCGGTTTGGTAAGGTGTGAAGAGGAGTGGGGGAGGGGGAGAGGGGGAGAGGGGGGGATGGGGGGGACAAGGGGACAAGGGGGACAAGGGGGACAAGGGAGACAAGGGAGACAAGGAGATAAATTCTTCTTTCCCCCCATCTCCTTGTCTCCCCATCCCCCCCTCTCCCACTCCCCCCCATCTCCCCCTCTCCCCCTCCTCTTTTACGGTCCTGAAAAAACCGCTTGTTCTATATCTTGCCGACTGAGGGAGTACTTGAACGATCGCTGTATATCTTGCCCTTTTTCCCCAGAAGGGAAATATCGCACGATGATTTGCTCAATGTCGAGCCAGATTTCTGCTTGCCATAAGGGTCGCTGGACATGCCAACAATGCGGCTGTTGTTCATCTTGCTGACAGCCTTGGTTTTTTAACCACTGCTCAATCTGAGGTAGGGGGTGGTTGTATAAGGGAGTATCGGCGGAAACTTTCTTCATGATTTGCGTCAAAAGTCAAGGATAAAATAAATAATTTTTACTTCTTAATTTCTAGAGAATTATTCGTTTGAGAAAAGTGATAAATTTGCTCTTGAACTACTGGCGTTGGTGGTGTAAGTTGTGTTTTGAAGGCAGCATCGCCACGAGTTAAGCCGATGGCGATCGCCAATAACAAGCAACCAAGAATAGTTAACCCCATAATAAATAAAGCAAAGATTTCGCCTTGTGAAAGCGGGCGATCGCTGGCATCAAGGTAAGCTGATTTTGACCAATCATAAAACTTAGCGACGGGATGGTTCAAGTCAGCGGGTGCTTGAATCACGCCAAAGCGAGAGTAGCCTATTTTTAAATCGTAGCTTAATCGGCGTTCTGGGCTGCTGAGAGTGGCATAAGCTTCGTTGAGTTGCTGAAATTTAGCAGTAGCGATCGCAGCAGGTAAGTCTGTAGTATCTGGATGAAAGCGTTTGCTTAGTTCCCGATAGGCATGACGGATTTCGATTACCGATGCCGAGGGATGCAGTTCTAGCAAGGAGTAATAGGTAGGTTCACTCCTTTGTGGCATTGCCCCGTTTTGATTCACGGCTGTTTGAGTCACCATTAGCTCAAGTTTTTTCTTATTTTAAACCTGAGGATGGTTGAGTAGGCGATCGCACGCTCAATCTCTTATCCGATTTCCTTTGAGTCTAGTAAACTTCCGGAGTGATTACCAATGTCAACTTTCCACAGCTTTTCCGTCGTCAGTGAAGTAAAATAAAACTCTTTGGTCGTACTCTATGCTCAAACTCCATAATTCTTTAAGCTTCCCTGATAACTTGTGAGTTTTCAAGCTTTGGTCAAAAGGATCGTTTATAAACAGCTCCAATTTTTGCCAAAACTTCGTTTCCAAGTCTACATTTCCTTTAATTCGCTTTTTAAAACCACGTTTAAATGATGAACTAAAACTGACTTCCACCATTAATCTTCTATCAGTTGTTTTAGTTCGTTGATGTTATTAGAGAATTGAAGTTTCCCGTTTTGCTCTTCTGCTTGGCTTATTTTCAAGTTTTCATATATTTCCTCTCGACGTTCTTCGCGCAAGTACTGGCTTAATAGTAGTTGAATTTCTTGTTTCTCTTCAATCGAAAGACTTTTGATTGTTTCTACTAAGTCACTAAAACTCATAAGCTGAAATATCTCGTAGTTTTTGTTCTTTGAATGTATTCATTGCATCTCATCACTATCACAATAAATCAGCGCGAGGTTTAAAGGTTTCAATTTGCCGTAATTTTTCGTATAATTCTTTTTCTTCTTGGCTAATAGTTTTCGGAGTAACTATCTGAATTTCCACTAATTGATCGCCGCGTTTACCTGCTTCGTTGGGGTAGCCTTTATTAGCGAGACGAAATCGTTGACCAGACCTAACTCCTTGGGGAATTGACATTTTCACCAGTCCATCGAGAGTTGGTGCTTCTACCTGTCCTCCTAAAACGGCTTCGCTGGGAGTCACAGGTACTTGACAAAATATATTTAAGCCTTCTAGTTTAAATAAAGGATGCGGTTCAACTGTAATTTTTAGGTACAAGTCTCCCCCACCAATGCCTTGGTTACGCAAGCGGATGGTTTGACCTGTTACCATACCTGGAGGCATAGTCACTTCTAGCGATCGCCCATCTTCTAAACGAATGCGTTCGTTGCCACCTGTATAAGCTTTTTCTAGTGGTAAAGTTAATCTCGCTTCTATATCTCGACGACTAGTGCGAGGAGTTTTCGGTACTGTATATTCAACTTTGCTTCTGGGGGTACGATATGGATCGCCCTTAGCGCCATTCGTAGAATTACTTGCCCCATTTTGATTTTTTACACCGACAACTTGATTGATAAAGTCCTCAAAATTGGCAAAATCGCTGGGGTTTACATCTTGAGTATTAGTGCGATCGCTTTTTTGATTACCCCAACCTTTACCCTTTGATGGTTGTTTGCCACTAAAGCCTCTTTGATTCCAGTAGCGGCTAAACTGATCGTATTGCGCTCGTTTGGTTGGATCGCTAAGGATTTCATAAGCTTCACCGATATCCTTAAATTTGTCTTCGGCTGCTTTGTTTCCCGGATTTAAGTCTGGGTGATACTGCCGTGCTAATCGGCGATAATTCTTTTTAATTTCCTCACTTGAGGCTTCTTTAGGTACTCCTAAAATTTCGTAATAATCGCGAAAATTCTGCAAATTTTGCATAGTCAGTTTAACTATATATTTGATATTTTATTAATATTTAATGGCTAATAGTGCTATTAACTATTACTTGTTACCGAGAACCAAATCCGAATCAATCAATTTCATTTTGGCGTTACTAATATGATGATACAAGGGCGGAAAATTCCGCCCATTCAAAGGCACTATTACCAGTCGTCGTCTTCATCATCCCAGTTATCTTGGTAACTTGGACGCGATCGCCTCTGGGAACCGCTGTCATAGGAGGAGGGACGATCTTGATCTCTATAGTCGCGGTTGCCGCTGTAATCTCTGTTGTTGCCGTAGTCTCTGTTGTTGCCGCTGTAATCTCTGTTGTTGCCGTAGTCTCTGTTGTTGCCGTAGTCTCTGCCATAAGAATCGCGATCGCGATAATTATCTCTTAAATTGTCTCGTTCGCGTTCTTTTTCGCCAGTGAAGATTTCCTTAATCGTGCCAAACAAGTCATCTTCTTCGTCGTCAGCGTAATATTGGCGAACTTCCCGATTTAGATCGTATAAAGCATCTTGCAGGTCAGCGTAAGTTTGGTCAATACCGCGATCGTCATTTTTTTGTAAACTTTCGCGTAGTTCCCGACAAATACTGTCAATTCGTTGACGCCGGTTTCGGGCAAACTGCATTCCAAAATCTAGCGTCACTTCTCTAAGTTGTCTTTCTGCTGATAAAATTAAAGCCTCGGAACGGGTGCGTTTTTCTACACGTTCTTTGCGTTCTCGGTCTTCATCAGCATATTTTTGAGCATCCTGAATCATTCGGTTAACTTCCGACTCGCTTAAGGTGGAAGCACCTTGAATGGTGACGCTTTGCTCTCGTCCTGTAGTTCTATCTAAAGCTGTTACCTGTAAAATACCGTTGGCATCGATATCAAAAGATACCTGAATCTGCGGTACTCCTCTTGGTGCTGGGGGAATGCCATACAGCTTGAACCGTCCCAAAGACTTGTTATTTGCTGCCATTTCTCGTTCACCTTGGACTGCGTGAATTTCCACAGTATTTTGGTTATTTTCTGATGTGGAAAAAATGTCCGATCGCCTGACTGGTATAGTTGTATTGCGAGGAATCAGCTTTTTCATCACGCCGCCGATGGTTTCCAAGCCGATAGATAAAGGCGTGACATCCAAAAGCAGCACATCCTTAAGTTCTCCGGCGAGAATACCCGCTTGAATTGCCGCACCCACTGCCACAACTTCATCGGGGTTAACATTTTCGTTGGGTTCGATGCCGATTAAGTCACGCACTAACTGCTTTACCATTGGAATGCGGGTACAACCGCCTACCAAGACGACTTCATCAATATCTTCGGGTATCAAACCGGCATCTTTCAACGCTCTTTTGACTGGTGTTCTGACGCGACTTATCAAGTCGGTGCATAAACCTTCAAATTCCGAGCGAGTTAGGCGAGTTTCTATATGTTTGGGACCTTCTTCGGTGGCGGTGATGAAGGGTAAGTTAATATCGGTGACGCTGACGGCGGAAAGTGCGATTTTTGCGTTTTCCGCAGCTTCCATTAGACGTTGTAAAGCTTGGCGATCGCTTCTTCTTAAATCTACACCTTCTGTTTCCAAAAATTTCTCTGCCAACCAATCTACTATCTTTTTGTCAAAATCATTACCGCCTAACTGCGTATCTCCACTAGTGGCTTTGACTTCAAACACGCCATCGCCAACTTCTAAAATAGATACGTCAAAGGTGCCACCACCCAAATCGAATACTAAGATTGTCTCCGTATCACCGCGATCCAATCCATAAGCTAAAGAAGCGGCGGTAGGTTCGTTAAGAATTCGCAGGACATCTAAACCAGCAATTCGACCAGCATCTCGCGTCGCTTGCCGCTGAGAATCGTTAAAATAAGCAGGAACGGTAATTACTGCCCCGGTGACTGTATCGCCTAAGTAACGACTCGCATCGTCTGCCAGTTTTTTCAGCACCATTGCCGAAACTTCTTCTGGGGCGAAGTCTTTACTGAGTTTGGGACAGACTATTTTAATATTGCCTACTTCGTCTTTGCGAATCGTGTAGGGTACTCGCTTTGATTCTGGACTCAGTTCGCTATACCTGCGCCCGATGAAGCGTTTCACGGCAAAGAAGGTATTTTGGGGGTTACTAATGGTTTGACGCCGCGCCATTTGCCCAACGATTCTTTCGCCTTCTTTGCTAAAGCCAACGACGGAGGGGGTTGTTCGCATTCCTTCTGCATTGGCAATCACCACCGGCTTGCCACCCTCCATGACGGCGACTACTGAGTTGGTTGTACCCAAGTCGATGCCGACTACCTTGCCCATGCGTTGCTGTTCTCCTAAAGTGTCTAATAAATTTTATTTGTTTGCAAGCAATGCTTGATTTATTCTATCTTGCAGTTGGGAATTACACGTTCAAACAGCGTTCATTGCTTAATACATGTGAATTTAAAAAATCTTCTGCAAACTCATCTTACGTTTATAGCCCGCGATCGCGATCCATATTTGGCGACAGGGGGACATTTTTTTGTCCAACAATACATCAAAGAACAATTTGAACAATCGGGAAGTGTGGAAATCCACACCTTTGAGGTAAAGGGCAAAGCTTGTAAAAACCTGATATTGAATTTACCTGGGCGATCGCCTCATAAGGATTTACCACCAATTTTAATTGCAGCACATTATGATGCCGTACCGGGAACACCTGGGGCTGATGATAATGCTACAGGTGTAGCCGTGTTGCTGGAATTGGCAAGAATGTTTGCCACGCAACCAATTAAATATCCTTTGCGATTGGTAGCTTTTGATATGGAAGAATACGGTTTACTTGGTCCTTCTGGTGCATCTGAGTACGCATCCCAATTGCGACAACAACAGCAACCGTTACGCTTGATGATTGCTTTAGAAATGCTAGGTTATTGCGATTCTACCCCTGGTTCGCAACACTATCCAGCTCCTTTAGAACGCTTTTACCCAAATCGAGGCGATTTTATTGCTTTAATTGGCAATTTACGGACAATTCCCGATTTAATTCGCTTAAGTCGCAATATTCGCAAATCTGGGACACCTAGCGAGTGGCTACCTGTGCCAAATAGAGGTTTAATACTTCCACAGACACGACTTAGCGATCATGCTCATTTTTGGGATCAAGGCTATCCGGCGATGATGGTGACAGATACTGCTAATATGCGAAATCCACATTATCACAAACCTAGTGATACTATTGCCACTTTGAATTTAGATTTTCTTACAGGCGTCTGTCAAGGTTTGGAAAAAGGTATTAGAAAGTTGTGAAAAATTTGTCGGGGTGGGGTTTCCCCATCCCTAACTTGACGACAATCGATGCGATCGCAATCATTAATCGGTATATAGCAGCCAAATCCTTTATAAACCCGGTTTCTCCCAGAACCGGGTTTCTGGGCATAGTGAATTTTCACAAATCATATACGATTGCTATATGTAGCTAAAGCCAACAAATACAATAAATGGGAAATCACGGTCGCTCAGAATTGCGTAAATGTGTATATATTTGGGAAAAGCCAGCACTGTGACAATAGAGGAAACTAATCTTTTAACTGAGGCAAATCGCGTAAACGAGTTTGCGGGTTTTGTCTGTTGGAAGTTGTAAAAATTCCTTCAAACCTTTACAAACAAGTTTGAGTCCCCCGACCAAATTAAAGTTTTGGTGGTCTTCATTTGGTCGGGGTTTAAATCAAGAGTACCAAATTCTTTTCCCCTTTCCCCTTCATCTCAATTGGTTAGATTACCTTGATGCGATCGCACATAGGGATTAAACTTAATTAAATCGTCGATATTGCGTTTCATTGTGTTACAAATAGTCTCTAATTGCAAGTCATTTGCATCATGACCAAAGGGGTTTTCTATCTCTATACCAATCGCTTCAATGCCAAACAAAGTAAAACTAACCAAAGCTGTAATTAAACCCGTCCACCATCCCAGACTTTCCACTAGTTGAAAAGGTAGTAAAAAGCAATATATTAATAGTAATTGTTTCAAATGGATAGCATAAGCTAGAGGTATAGGCGTTTTTAAAATGCGTTCGCAAGCTCCTAAATTATCCACCAGATTATTTAATAAGTCTTGTATAGCTATTAACTGATAGTTATTTAGGCAATTACGCTTGTATTGCCTTTGTAAATAATCACCAATCCAGAAAGCAATCTTTAAAGGGGGATTATTCAAAGTTTTTAGTTTTAGATACCGAGAATGTGTCATGAGTTCTTCTAACTCACTATTGACAGGTTCTCCCCGCAGGTGGTATTTAGTTGCTACAGAAAAAGCAACCAATAAATATAATGCCGCCGTTTTATTTTCTTTATCCTCTGGGGTTATTTCATCAATCGATACCAAAATATGTCGTGCTAAATTTCGCGTATTATTCACCATAGAACCCCAGCATTTTCTACCTTCCCAAAATCGGTCGTAAGCTGTGTTTGTGCGAAAAACAAGTAATAAACCTAAAACAATACTGGGAATAACGCTTTCAAAAATAGGCTGAGAAACAGGTAATTTTAAATAGTAAAGCAAAGAAACGAAAATACCGAAAAAACCACAAGCCAGAACTCTTCTATAAATTGCTGAGACAATCGAGCCTTTTAATTGAAAAGCTAGTTTTAACCAATGAAATTTTTTGCTTGTCATGCAGTTCCCGTCAATAAAATTTACCGATATGAGGATCTGATAACGTAAAAATAATAACTCTGCAAGTAGTACAAATGACAACGAGAAATCTACCGATGTCAATTTTCAAGGGTAAAAAGCCGTACATTTACTGATATTCTGGCAAAACACTTTGATGAGTAATCGGTGATTCATCGATTGCTGTAGAAAAGCAGTATACTAAATGCAGCAACACTCCTTTGAGGAATCTGCTAATGACAGCATCGGTAGAACGTATCCCGCCATTAGAAAGTGGCGATCGCCTCTCTCGCGACGAATTTGAGCGTCGATATACCGCAATGCCGCATATCAAAAAAGCAGAACTGATAGAAGGAATAGTGTATATGGCGTCACCTCTACGTTTTAACAGTCATGGAAAACCCCACGCACAGTTAATTACTTGGTTGGCAGTTTACCAAGTTTCTACTCCAGGCGTCGAGTTAGGTGATAATGTCACAGTACGCCTGGATTTAGATAATGAACCACAGTCCGATGTTGTACTGTTAATTGATGAGCGCTTGGGGGGACAAGCACGTATTAGTGATGATGATTATGTAGAAGGTGCCCCGGAGTTAGTTGTAGAAGTCGCAGCTAGCAGCGCGGCAAATGATTTACATGATAAGAAAAAAGCATATCGTCGGAACGGCGTTCAAGAATATATCGTTTGGCAGATTTTAGAAAATAAACTTAACTGGTTCAGCTTGCAAAATAGCGAATATGTATCATTAGAACCAAATACAGATGGTATTATTAAAAGTCGCGTATTTCCCGGTTTGTGGTTAGATGTAACTGCATTGCTTGCAGGGTAAATGACAAAAGTTTTAGCGGTAGTGCAACAAGGGTTAAATAGTCAAGAACACGCAGAATTGGTGCAGCGTTTGACACGGGAGTCTTAAATTAATTGACAAAATTATTGTTATAAAAAATCGGTGAGCTGCTGTCCCCAGAAAAAACTAACATTATCTTTATAAGTACTAAATATTCCTTGACAGACTCATGGGTTACTACATCGCTCCTCGCTTTCTGGATAAACTTGCCGTCCACATCACGAAAAACTTCCTGAATATTCCCGGTGTGCGAGTACCGGTGATTTTGGGAATTCACGGACGTAAAGGCGAGGGAAAGACTTTTCAATGTGAGTTAGTCTTTGAGAAAATGGGGATCGAGGTGACTCTCATCTCTGGTGGTGAACTGGAAAGTCCAGATGCGGGAGATCCAGCGCGTCTGATTCGGCTGCGCTATCGAGAAACAGCAGAACTAATTAAGGTGCGCGGCAAAATGTGCGTGCTGATGATTAACGATTTAGATGCGGGTGCGGGACGCTTTGATGAAGGTACGCAATACACTGTAAATACGCAGTTGGTGAATGCCACGCTGATGAATATTGCTGATAATCCTACCGATGTGCAACTTCCCGGAAGCTATGACTCAACACCATTAAATCGCGTGCCGATTATTGTCACGGGTAATGATTTTTCTACTCTTTACGCACCGTTAATTCGCGATGGTCGGATGGAGAAATTTTACTGGGAACCAGACCGCGATGACAAGGTGGGAATTGTTGGCGGGATTTTTGAATCGGATGGACTTTCGCAACGAGATGTGGAAAAATTGGTTGATACTTTTATCAAGCAGTCAATTGACTTTTTTAGCGCTTTGCGATCGCGCATTTATGACGAACAAATCCGCAACTTTATCCATCAAATCGGTTTTGAGCGGATCTCTCGACGTATAGTTAACAGTGCCGAGAAACCACCAGAATTTCAAAAGCCTAATTTTAGCTTGTCTCACTTAATTGAGATAGGCAATTTTATGGTAAGCGAACAAAAACGGGTGGAAAATTCTCAGTTGGTTGATGAGTACAATCGCTTAAACCGAGGCAGAAATAATCAACCAGCACCTACAAGCGCTGTCAAGCCAGCTAGTCAACCGTCAAGAAATAGTTCAAACGAACCTGCGAAAACGAATGGATTTAACCAACAGCAAACATCAAGTACGCACTTGACTTTAGAAACACAACAGGAAATACGTAATATTTTATCCCAAGGTTATAAAATTGGCATTGAACACGTAGACGAAAGACGCTTTCGCACCGGTTCTTGGCAAAGTTTTGCGGTTCCGCAAATTGATGCTGAATCTGACGCAATTTCAACTTTAGAATTTTTCCTCGCCGAACATGCTAACGAATATGTCCGCTTGGTGGGAATCGATCCTCAGTCAAAACGCCGAGTTCTAGAAACGATTATCCAACGTCCGAATCGTACAGGCAGCACAGCGCCTAGCCTAGATATCACGCCTCTTAATCAGCCCTTGAGCAATCGTACAATTCAACCTGCACCTTTTTCAAATAAATTAAACCAACAGCAAACATCAAGTACGCATTTGACTTTAGAAACACAACAGGAAATACGTAATATTTTATCTCAAGGTTATAAAATTGGCATAGAACACGTAGACGAAAGACGCTTTCGCACCGGTTCTTGGCAAACTTTTGCGGTTCCGCAAATTGACGCTGAATCTGACGCAATTTCAACTTTAGAATTTTTTCTCGCCGAACATGCTAACGAATATGTCCGCTTGGTGGGAATCGATCCTCAGTCAAAACGCCGAGTTCTAGAAACGATTATTCAACGTCCGAATGGTAAAGGCAGCACAAATTATCAAGCTGCGCCTAGCCTAAATATCACGCCTCTTAATCAGCCCTTGAGCAATCGTACAATTCAACCTGCACCTTTTTCAAATAAATTCAACCAACAGCAAACATCAAGTACGCACTTGACTTTAGAAACACAAGGGCAAGTACGTCGGATGTTATCTCAAGGTTATAAAATTGGCATTGAACACGTAGATGAAAAAGGCTTCCGCACTGATTCTTGGCAAAGTTTTACGGTTCCACAAATTGATGGTGAATCCGATCCAATCTCAACTTTGGAATTTTTTCTCGCGGAACATCCCAACGAATATGTGCGCTTGGTAGGAATCGAACCCATAGGAAAACGTCGAGTTACAGAAACGATTATCCAGCGTGCGGATGTTAATACAAGCAATACAAATTATCAATCAGCACCTAGCTTAGGTATCACCCCACCGAATCAGCCTTTTAACAATCCTGTAACTCAACCTGTTCCTTCAAATACATTCAACAAACAACAGGCAGCGAGTACGCATTTAACCTTAGAAACACAACAGGAAATACGTAATATTTTATCTCAAGGTTATAAAATTGGCATTGAACATGTAGATGAAAGACGCTTTCGCACTGGTTCTTGGCAAACTTTTGCGGTTCCCCAAATTGATGCCGAATCTGACGCAATATCAACTTTGGAATTTTTTCTCGCGGAACATAGTAACGAATATGTGCGCTTGGTAGGAATCGAACCCAATGGAAAACGCCGGGTTGTGGAAACGATTATCCAACGTCCGAATGGTAAAGCCAGCTAATTAAAAGGCGTTGCATTCATTGCAACCGTCGTAGAGACGTTCCGCCGGAACGTCTCTACAATATGTATGATTGGCGATACATTATATCATCAATTCAATTTCCGGAATTACTGCTTTTTCCAAAGTTCAGTAAATCTCTTGTATACATCTGGAGATATCTGACTTTGTAAGTAATTGAGCGCTCTGTCTTGATGCGGTTTTGCTACATAAGAATTGCACACATCCGTCAGCTTAACTATCGAAGGGTTGACATCATTGGTTTGTCGCCACTGGTTGGTAAACTCAATTAAAATGTCTGAGCTTAACTGAGCTTGTAAATAATTTAGTGCCTCAACATAATTAGGCTTTTTCGGATTCTGTTTGAATTGAATGCAAACATCTATCAACCTAATATTATTCACTGGTAAACTTGGTTGACTTAGAATTGTACGCGCTTGCTTGTCAGCAATACCATTCACCGTCAAACCCTGTTTTTGCTCAAATCTCTTCACCGCTTCATAAGTATTTGGTCCATAATACGGTTGAGTTGAGGGTATCTGAGCATCAGTGGCGAAACCGTGGCGCTTCAAGTTATTCTGAAGAGCGACAATTGTATCATGCAACACCTTCTTGGTTTGATCGCCAGCAAAGCCATCTGCTTTGAGGGGTGGGTAATCTTGCTGAAACTTTTTGATTGCGGTGACGGTGCGTTCATCCGTCAAAGGGTTATTATTCGTCTTCCAGGGAGGATTGCTACCAGGATTGCTATCAGGAGCTAAATATCCGAAGCCGATTAAGATATTACGAATGGCTTCATTGCTGTAGTTAGTTGCCATGCTTTTTGGTTCCTTAATTACTAAATTACTGATGCTGAAAGCTGGTAAGACCGCTTTAAAGTTTACACCTTCGTAGGCTTTGGCGATCGCACTGATTTCAACTTATGTACATAGATAAAGGTTGATATCACTTTTATTTATGTAGCGATCGCAAACAGAAAAATTGTTGTAAATCCTCTGAGCAAAAAAATTATTCCCAGGATTTACAACAATTCTTTTAACCTAAGAGATTCTCACAACTAATGCATAAGATTGTGGCTGAATAATTCGGTTAGCACGCACCACAATTTCCAGCTTTCCTGGAGCTACATTAGTCCAAACAATCTGTTCAACATTATTTCGTCGGTCGAAATCTGTTGAGGATGGCGGCATATTTCCGTGTCGCTCCTCACCATTTGCACGCACAATTAAATCTAAGTCATTTTGAAGAGCTTCACCGGGGAAATCAGTCCATACTAATGTCACCTTCAAAACAGAGTTTGACTGACTGATTTCTACTTCAGTTTTTTCCTCTTCTCCCGTATCAAGTTTTGTGCTTTCATCCTTGAAAGTAACCTGCTCCGAATCGTTTCTCGGTCCTACCGTTGCGGCTAAATCAACTCGACCAAATCCTTCTGAGAGGTTGGGAATTTCTCCGGCTTCCGAGGGAACATATTGACCGGCGATGTCTTTAGCTCCATTAATTAACATTGCCTTAACTAGAGCCGCACTTGGTTGGTGATTCTGTTGCAAAAAATACTCTCTCACCACAGCAGCGCAGCCTGCAACTAGCGGTGTAGCCATGCTAGTACCAGCTAGAAAAGCATAAAGGGGGTCTGTGGAGTTGCCAAAGAATGAATCAATTCTTGCGTCTCGCGAAAGAGTCGAGAGAATCGCAGTTCCGGGAGCAACAACATCTGGCTTGATTCGCTCGTTTTGAGTAGGTCCTCGACTGCTAAAAGCCGCCATCCCATCGGGGTTGTTAGACCAGCCATCCGAGGCGATCGGCTCGGCGCTATAGCGACCCAAAAGCCTATATGGTTTTGATTGGTCTGGTCTGTTATTTTCAGAGGCTCCAACTGTAATACAATTCTTTGCTGTTCCGGGTGCGGCGATCGTTTTATTATCAATCACGCCGTTGCGATCTGTGTCAGCGCCTTCGTTACCCGCAGCAAAGCAGATAACCATGTCTCGATGTTCCCAAACAAATTGGTCTACTTGTTGAGAATCTACCGTATATTGTCCGCGTGTTGGCGCTCCCCAAGAGTTTGTATGAACGCGGGCTGCGTCATTATCGTAAGGTTGTTTGAATAAGTTGTTCAGATCGTCCGGAAGTCCTCCCAAACCTCCTCTGGAATCGAGAACCGATTGCAGCACCAGCTTGGCTTTAGGAGCGGTTCCTTGAATCGGACCCCCCATCGTGTCAGATTTGCCATCGCCCAAAACCGAGCCAGCTACGTGCGTACCGTGTCCTTGAGGGTCATTAGCGGTTGACCGTCCCAAGGGGTAAAGCTTAACTACTCTGTCTGTGAAGGCAGGATGAACGTCTGTGGTTGAACCTTTGTCAAAGCCAGTGTCGGCTATAGCGACGATTTGACCTTCTCCTTGCAAATTGACTGTGCTGTGTGTCTGGTCTGCTTTCAGCACTTTGAGAGCTACATTATTGAAAAGTTGCCGTGGCACGTTTTCTTCAATGTGTCGCACCTCGTCTATTTTTGCCAAATCATCAAGATATTGAGGTTGAACCGAGAGTTTTATTGAGTTGCTACTAAATTCTAGATCGCTCTTGTTTAGTCTGGCAGCTGTAGCAATGCGATCGCGCAACTTCTCATCAATGGCAACATGATTATGAAACACCACTGTGACTTGTTTTGGCTGCCGCAACAGTGATATGTCAGCAGTTTTTATCGCTAACAGATTCGCCGTATCATTTTTGCCTCCTATCACCAACTGAGGCGCGATTTTGAAGCCTTCTAAATAAACATTCGCCCACTCAACAAAAGGCAAATCCCGAATTGCATCCAAATTAGAAGGATTGTAACGACAAATGTAAGTATTTTCCGGTACAAATTCCAGAATTTCTGCACCTAACTCTGATAGCTGACTTTTCTGCTCGCGGTTCAAAGGTTGAGTCGATTGGATGAGAATATAATTTGATTTGGAACTGTCAGCACTAATTAGATTAGCAGAGATTATTGCATTTCTCTGAGCATCTGGATCGATTGATATACCGTTGATGGTTATCTTAGCCATAGTTTTCTTTGCCTCTTCATCTGAGATAATTTATCCAAGCATTCTTATCTCTGCTTGGATTATGATTAAATACTTGTTCAAGCCTCTCGATTCCTAAAACAGATTTGTGCAAATATGCGAAACACTCTTCTTCGTAGTGAGCGGTGAACCGCTCAAATATAAAAATTTTAAGGGATAGAGCCGCTTACTACAATTACTCTCAAGACTGTAGGGTGCGTTGTCGGGCAACGCAACGCACCTTTCACAGTCGTTGGTGCGTTAGCTAAAAGCATAACGCAACAGACCCTAAAGCGCGGCGTTGCCTGCTTGACTAGGATTCTGTCCGTCGAACCGACGAAAGGAGGAATATCCACACCGCTTTAAGCCAGACCCTACAATTTAAGTTTCTTAACATAATTTGAAATCTTCTTGCCTACTTACTTATCGAGAAGACAGATAATCTTGTAAATCTTTTGTACGTTGTTTTGTCAGTCTCTCCAAACAGCCGTTACGAAAGATTTCATAACCTGTGCCGCCACGAGAGCTATATACTTCAAAATTGCAGTTGTTATCGCGAAACTTAATCCATGACTGTTGTCCAGTAACTAGTAACTGCTTTGGCTCGCTGCTTAAGCTGGAAACGACTTGCTGATAAACTTGATTGAGTTTTTTATCTGCGGCTTGGTAAGATTGTTGAGAACAAAATTTCAATTCTGGTGTCGCTACCGCCTTAGAGCAATTAATTGTTCGTGTTTGAGCAATGCTGGGCAAAGAAATTACTAAAATTGATAACGGTGCGATCGCCACCAAGACAAATGTGCTAATTAATCGTTTATACATAGCTACTTTTGGTATATAAAAAGTCGCTTATATGGAAATTAAACATAATTTCCAACGAGAATCATTTTCAAGGTAGTATAAAGCCTTACATTTTTATGCAAAATTTCCAAAAGTCTTAAGATTTGCAGTCAGCTAAGTACAATTAAGCGTAAAAGCGTAGCGTTTTTAAATGCAGGGGGACACAATCGCATTGTATCGAGTGACAATCGCATTGTATCGAGTGACAATCGCATTGTATCGAGTGACAATCGCATTGTATCGAGTGACAATCGCATTGTATCGAG
>NZ_JBPAOH010000081.1:0-34901 GCF_050875635.1 Tolypothrix sp. VBCCA 56010 | reverse complement strand
GACATAAGTCACAAGAACATCGGGAGCCGGATGCACGGAAACGGGCACGTCCGGATCTAAATGAGAGGTGCGGGAGATAATACTCCCCATCGACTCAACCCAAAAAATTAGCCTTGGATATGGGCTTGCTTTGGGGGTTGCGATTTTAGGTACAACTGCCGGAATTATACTGGGAAACTACTACCTACATCAAGCGCATGAGCAAGAAGAAGATGCGATCGCACAATTTGAGATGATTACTAACCTGCAAATTGAGGCACTTCAGCTTCGCGCTCACAGCCAAGAGTTTGTTACCACTCTCTCACAACCAGAGCGGTTAAACGAAGAATATACTCATTTTGTCAAGCATTATCAGAGTTTTAAGCAAATTTGGTTTGAGTTTAGAGATTTTGCAGCAACTAAGGGAGAAGAGGAAACACACTTGAACGGCGAAGTTGAAGCCATCAACAAATTCCTCAAGACTTATCAGGGAGTTCCAGAAGCTTACATCCAAAAAGTAGACATTCTCTTGGAGCGCGTTAATTTGCAAAACTTAAAATCAGAGAATGTGGAAATTTTGCGCCCTCAGCTAATCGAGTTTGGAGAGAGTTCGAGCGTCGCCAAAATCGACTACTTCTGCGAAGATTTAACTGAACTGACGGAAATGACCCACGAGGAGTATAAACAAGCGGAGGCTACAATCCTAGCTGCGGAGGTGCTACGATTGCAATTGATTGTTGTAAGTATGGTGGTGTCGGTACTAATAGCTATTGTTTTAGTTATTTCCACCAGTCGAGCGATCGCGCGTCCAATTCAAATTCTCACCCAAGTCACTAAACAGTCGATTCAAGAGTCGAATTTTGACTTGGAAGCTCCTGTTAATACAGAAGATGAAATAGGAATTCTCGCTACATCTTTCAATCAACTTATTTTCTCAGTTAAACAACTCTTAGAGCAGCAACAAAAAGCGAACAAACAACTCGAAATTTATAGCCAAACCCTGGAAGATAAAGTTGAAGCGAGAACACAAGAATTAAGTGAGAAAAATAACTACCTTCAACAACTCCTAGAAGAACTCCACCGCACTCAAGTTCAGATGCTTCAAAGTGAAAAGATGTCTGCCTTGGGACAAATGGTCGCAGGTGTAGCGCACGAAATCAATAACCCAGTCAACTTTATTCATGCCAACCTAAGTTATGTGCAAGAATACGCTCAAGATTTGCTGAAACTGCTGCAACACTATCAAAAATATTACCCCGATCCTCCCGAAGCGCTGCAACAAGAATTGGAAGGTATCGAAATCGAATTCCTCGTTGAAGATTTCACCAAGATTCTCAAATCTATGAAAATCGGAACAAACCGCATCCGCGAAATAGTGCTGTCTTTACGCAACTTCTCTCGCTTGGATGAAGCCGAAATCAAAGCAGTTGATATTCATCAAGGCATTGACAGCACCTTGATGATTTTGCATCACCGTTTCAAACTAAACCAAGACCGTCCAGAAATTCAAATTATTAAAGAATATAGTCAATTGCCTTTAGTTGAGTGCTATCCCGGTCAACTCAACCAAGTATTTATGAATTTACTCGCAAATGCTATTGATGCTCTCGAAGAATCGAACCAAGGACGAACCTTTAAAGAAATTACCATCAATCCCAACATTATCCGAATTTGCACTATGATTACCGCTAACAACCAGGTGATGATTTCTATTGCCGATAATGGTCTTGGTATTCCAGAAGCGATCGCAACAAAGCTGTTTGACCCCTTCTTTACAACCAAACCTGTAGGCAAAGGTACTGGATTGGGTTTATCAATCAGTTATCAGATTGTAACCGAAAAACATCGAGGCAAACTCTGGTGCGATACAGCCCCTTTCCAAGGTACAAAGTTTGTGATTGAAATTCCCGTTCATCAATGTAAGTCATAATTAATAATTCATAATTCATAATTTCAATCAGTGTCAGCTTTAATTCTCCACTTCAAAAGTTTGAGATCGTTCAAAATTCAGTGTTCGCGCTTTACCCATTTTTTTAATTATGAATTATAAATTATGAATTATGAATTAATAAAAATGCTGAATCAAAACCAAACACCTTTATTAGATGCCTTAAAAGCTAACGCAACCCGTCCTCACGCAGCTTTTTACACCCCAGGACATAAGCGCGGTGCAGGCATTTCCCAAAAATTGGCTGATTGTTTTGGCAAAGCTGTATTTAGCGCTGATTTAACTGAATTATCTCAGTTAGATAATTTGTTTGCACCCCAAGGAGTGATTCAACAAGCGCAACAACTCGCAGCTGAGGCATTTGGTGCATCACAAACTTGGTTTCTTGTCAATGGCTCTACGTGTGGAATTGAGGCGGCAATTCTCGCGACTTGTGGGATGGGCGATAAAATTATTTTACCGCGAAATGTGCATTCTTCTGTGGTAGCAGGTTTAATTCTTTCTGGCGCCATGCCGATTTTTGTTAATCCTGAATATGACCCAATTTTAGATATTGCTCACAGTATCACGCCTGCATCTGTGCAAGCAGCATTATCAGAGCATCCCGATGCGAAAGCGGTGATGATAGTTTATCCAACATATTACGGCGTATGTGGAGATGTGGAGGCGATCGCTTCCCTCGTCCACCAATACAATATCCCTTTACTGGTAGACGAAGCACACGGCGCACACTTCGCATTTCATCCCCAATTGCCGATCCCAGCTTTAGCCGCAGGTGCAGATTTAAGCGTACAATCGATCCATAAAACGCTTGGGGCAATGACTCAAGCATCGATGTTGCATATTCAGGGGTTGAGGATAGATAGCGATCGCCTAAATAAAGCTTTGCAATTAGTACAGTCTACCAGTCCTAGTTACATACTTCTTGCTTCCTTAGATGCAGCACGTCAGCAAATGGCTTTGCATGGCTTTGAATTAATGTCTCGCACCTTACAACTTGCGGATGAAGCGAGAACCCGCATCAGCCAAATTCCCGGATTATCAATTTTACACTTCCCCCCCTTCCCCCCTTCCCCACTCCCCCCCTCCTTCTTCGTAGCTTTAGACAAAACTCGCCTAACTGTGACTGTTTCCGGTTTGGGTTTAACTGGCTTTGAAGCTGAGGAAATTCTTGATGAACTAGGCGTGACAGCAGAATTTGCATCACTGCAAAATCTCACCTTTATTATCAGCTTGGGTAACAATGCCCAGGATATTGAGCAATTGGTGCAAGGTTTCACCACTCTTGCCGCCAATCACCGCATCAAAAAAGAGAAAAATGACTTGAAATTATCTAAGCTTGTATGGGATAATTTTATTACTGTGGGTAATTCTGTGCGTATGTCGGCTAGAGAAGCTTTTTTTGCTGAAAGTGAAACATTACCCATCCAAGAAACTACAGAAAGGATTTGTGCTGAAATTGTCTGTCCTTATCCTCCGGGAATTCCTGTGTTAATGCCGGGAGAAGTCATTAGCCAAACAGATGTAGAATATTTGCAACAGATTCAGTTAATAGGTGGATTTATCAGCGGTTGTGCGGATGCTAGCCTAAATACACTTAAGGTTGTCAAGATGAAAGCTTAATCAACTGTTTTAACCAACGGCTAAGAATGCAACGACATCTGCAATATCATGGAGCTTTGAATGGGTTGACAATACCTAACCCATCAATACTTGAATACCCAAAATCCTCGGTGTAAAGAGTCTGAACATTTGCTGACAAACAAGCAGCAACAATCATCGCATCCCAATATGACAAACTGAAGCGATTTAGTAAATCCTCTGCTCGATTCAGAACACTCCATGTTGGTAAAACAGTATGCCAAACCTGTTGTAAGTCACGAATATACTGCCATGCTTGCGCTCTATCGTATCCCAACGGTTCTAGCTTACGACTGGCTGCCAAATACTCACATGCAACCTGCCAAAGCAGCACACCGTCTGTCAGAGTAGACACCAGAGAAGCTGCTATTTCTTGCTTAGTTGGATCGCGGGGATCGTTGACATAAATCAAGATGTTAGTGTCAACGGCGTTCATGCAGCATTTCCCGTGTAAAACGAGGAGCATTCGATGGAATTGGATTTTGCTGCATCCGCTCAACCAGCGATTTCAGAAAACGTTGCTTAGTTTCTGCATCAGAAATCGACGGTGACACAACTTGAGGTGATTGAATGAATAATTCAACCTCAGTCCCTTCAGCTAAATTGCAGGGTGTTTGCAAAACGAATGCGCCGTTACGGTAAATTGCTTTGACGTGGGGCATAAAAGGAGACTCCATGCCGATTAATAGTCGCATCTTTAAGCATAACCGATCGCCTCACAGACCACCTCAAAGCACTGTCCCACAGCTTACCTCAAAACAACTTAAACCTGAATACCAACAGATAAGCACAGAAGTGCCACTACAAGTGAAAGACGAAACAAGCTAACGGCTGAAATCAGATGCGACAGACAACCAAAGCTACTCCACCAAAACTTTTGTTAGTCCGTTGGCTGCATTGATTTGTTGGGCTGCTGGTGGGCGCTTATCTGTTTGGTCGTCTTCTTCGTCTTCTGTAGTACCCTCTCACAGGGGTTCCATCCTTTCGATTATACGTGTCAACATATTCATAATCACTTTGATTAGAAATTTTATCGTATTCTTCTACTGTAATTTTTGGTCTACTTTCTACCCTCTTAACAGGCTGTTGAGGTGTTTTATAGGTAGGATTAAGAGGTTGCGTTCGATTGATTTGGGAAAGATTTTTTATTTGTGCTTTCAAATCAGCTATTTCATTTTGCTGTTGTTGATATTGCTGAAGTATTATTTGATATTGTCTTTGTATATCTAGCTTTTGAGAACTTAATTGAGACTTTTCATCCTGCAAGTTTTCAATCTGAGATTGTTTGTTTTGAGCAAGTTCCGCTATATCTCGAATTCTTTGCTGTAAATCTAGCCTCTGCTGGTTGAGTTGAGCTACTTGCTTTTTTAATTCATTAATTTGGTTTTGTTTTCTTTGATCAAGTTCTGTTGAATTTTCAACTTCCCTTTGTAGATTAGCTATCGAATTTTGGAGATTGTTTATCTGAGCTTGTTTGCTTCGAGCAATTTCTGTTAAATCTTGAATATTCTTTTGCAAAGCGGTTATACTAGCATCACGAGCAGATATATCTCTATGTAAGTCAGAAATGTTTCTAGTAAGATTAGAAATCTCTTGAATACGCTTGTTCAGTTCGTTAGCATTCTGTTGTCTAGTTCTAAGTAAACTGTTGAACTGTTCAGATAACAGATTAATTCGAGAGTGTAATTCATTGACAAGTGCCTGATAGGTACTATCAGTTTTAGAACTATTAGTTTCTAGAACCAGCTTTGCTGATAAAACCCTGATTAAATCATCAATTTTATAGGCTAGACGAAGACGAAATGGACTGATTTGATTAGCGTTATGTGCTATTTCTACAGCTAATCGTTCAATCACCTGTGAAAGAATAGTCTGCGAAGGTTGCCTACTTCTAGCAAAAATAACTAAATTAGTTACGATTCTTTCGAGTCTTATATAATCCTTTTCAACCTGACTAGCTAGAAGAGAACGAGTGTAGTCCTGTATCTCTGCTAAAATACGGTATTTTTTAGGTCTTCGAGGCTCTAATTCTTGTAAAATCTCATTTCTTTTATATTCTAATGCCTCAAGTGTTCTTGCAATTTTCTCATGGTTTGCAGAAGGATCTTCACCAAGACGTTCTAGAATACCCTCGTAAAGCCATGCTTGAGACTCTAAGTTATTCAGTTTTTGAATTTGCTGTTGATTATCCGGTTGAGAAACTATATCTATTCTTTGTAACTGCTTTTGTAAACTGTTAATCCTTGCTGAAACAGTCCCTTTGAAACAAGCAAGCAATAACTCTAAAGCTTGACCGTAAGGGAAAGAATAATCAGCAAACCAACCAAATAAAACCCAGAAAAATAGAGAACATACCAAAAATATAACTACTTTAATGTAGTTTAGAATCTTCTTAAGTAGGTTCCTATTTGCCTCTAAATCTAAGTTTTCAAGGTCTAAGTAAAGTTGATTAACGAAAAAATTGCTTACCTATTTGTTGACCTATAACTGTACCTGGATTGTTATTAACATTAAGATTAACACCTGATTCAGTAGTCTGAGAAACATTAGAGGTATTTTGTATCTGCTGATACCGAGTAACCAGTCTTTCTAAATCTTCTTGGAAGGTCTTGTCAGATTCGGCTTCGCTCACGATCGCAGCTTCTAAGAGCTTTGGTTCTTCCTTCGCTCTCTCAAGCTGAAGTCTGCCTTGAAATCTTGCTTTCAAAAAATCTAGGACATCTGCTCCAGCTTTCTCCAAAGCACCGCCTGTAGCTTTGTCAATTGCATAAAGCGCAATATTTACTGCTTGTAAAGCCAGTACAGATAAATCCATGTCGGTAGTGATTTTGATCTAAGCCTTACCAATTTATAGCACATATACACCGATAACCTTCAAGTGCTGCCGTACAGACAGCATAAAGGTAACTTAACACTGAATATGTACCGACAATCTACAGGGACTGTCCTCACTAAGAGACGAAACAGCCCAGCCGTTTATTATACGAAATCCGTATATCTCTTCATAATCGCTTCACGCACCCCATCCCATCACTTACTGTGCGATCGCGAGTTCATCTTCTTCAATAACTTCATAACCATTAGCGAGTTGCTCAATTGCGCGATCAATTTCAACTACTCATCTATTACTTGTGGCATTGCTTCGATTAATGCCCGAAGCGCTTTGTTAACTGCCTCAGGTGTTGTGAAAACTTGAGCCACGTCTTCATCTAAAACAACAACTGTTAACCGCTGTTTCTCATGACGAACAGCAAAGCGATTGGGTTTTGCTTTCTGATAATCGAAGTCATATTCAGTCATAAGCTCGTCATTAGAGTTTTGTGATTCCTCAAAAGGCGTTTTGTTCATAATCTTCACGTTCCCTTCGAGTAGCTAGACGGACACTGATGATACGGATAGCGCTAGGACGTTCGGTAAAAGAAACCAACAACAGGCGATTTTTTTGAGAGTGACCAATAATGATTTCTCGCTGCTCATTTACAGAGTGTGCTTCATCATTAAAAATCACCGCTAGTGCATTATCGAAGACGGTTTTGGCTTCTTCAAAACTGACTCCGTGCTTCTTCAGATTAGCAGCTGCTTTTGACTCATTCCACTCGAACTCCATGCCCAGATTATATCCGATTGTTAACCGGACTGATTAGATCGGTGCAAATATACCCAATCCTATACCATCACTTATTGTGCGATCGCTAGCTCATTTTCTTCAATAACTTCGTAACCATTAGCCAACTGTTCAATTGCGCGGTCAATTAAATCTAGACCGTGCTGCACTTTGTCAACTACGCTCAACTGTCCACGTAAATCAGCAGCACCGGCGAAGTTTTTCGCATACCATGTCATATGCTTGCGTGCTTGACGTACACCGCGATCGCCTTTATATTCATACAACGCTTGTAAATGTTCCCTAGCACATTCCAAACGCTGAATTGGCGTTGGTGAGGGTAATAATTCCCCCGTTTTCAGAAAATGATCGACTTCTCCGACCAAAAACGGATAGCCCAAAGTTCCCCGCGAACACATTACCCCATCAGCGCCGGTTTGCTCTAAGCAACGTACCGCAGCTTCCACCGAGAAGATATCGCCATTACCAATCACGGGTATAGAAAGCACCTCTTTCACACGCGCAATCCATTCCCAGCGAGCGTTACCATTGTAACCTTGAGCGCGGGTGCGTCCATGCACCGTAATCATTTGCGCTCCTGCGTCTTCCATGCGTTTGGCAAAATCAAGAATCGTAATTTCCTGGTCATTCCAGCCGATGCGTGTTTTCACCGTTACTGGTACATTTACTGCCTTCACCACTTCCCGGATGATCGCCTCAGCAACATCTGGTTGACGCAACAGCGAAGAACCACCACCATTTTTAGTGATTTTATTTACCGGACAACCCATGTTGATATCAACAGTATCAGCGCCTTCTTGTACCGCTTTTATCGCCGCTTCTGCGAGAAAATCCGGACGACAGTCAAAAAGTTGAATGCTGATTGGGCGTTCGTTCGGGTCAACCTCCATAATTTTCGGCAGTTGCTTGACATAATGCAACCCCGTAGCATTCACCATCTCCGTGTACATCATCGATTCTGGCGCATAACGACGCACCAAACGGCGAAACACCAAATCAGTCACCCCAGACAAAGGCGACTGCAAAACGCGGCTTTTCACCTCAAGGGAGCCAATTTTTAGGGGCGTCGAAAGTCTAGCTTTGAGTTCGGGAGACAGCATAAACAATTCTTAATTTCAAAAGGTAAATATTTAACTGTATTTATCTATTGTTGTAGCTTAGAGATATTAAGTGTAGCGCGGCTCGTATCTTATTTATGCGGTTTCTCATGCTGTGGCTGGACGCAGAAAATGGCTAAGAATCATATTGAACTTAGAAGAAATAAATACTTCAAACTTAGTTCACAACTTGCTGAGTTGGATAATGCACAATTGCATTTTCTGTTTGACAATAGTGAGTCGAATAAGTCAAGCACAGGTTGGGGAATAAATCACACCATTGTCCTTGGGCAATCCAAGGTCTTTGTGAAACGGGTTCCAATGACGAACCTCGAATATGAAAATTTGTTCTCCACCAGAAACCTGTATGACCTGCCGACTTACTGTAATTACAACTTAGGTTCCACTGGTTTTGGGGTCTTCCGCGAACTCGTGACCCATATCAAGACAACCAACTGGGTATTAGAGGGGGCGATCGCCACCTTCCCACTGATGTACCATTATCGGATTATTCCATTCTCTGGGCGGCGGGCAAAGGTGGATAGGTTGCGTCTAAAAGAGTATGTGGAGTACTGGGGCAATAGTGCGAACGCTGGGAATTACGTGTTAGATCGAGCGATCGCCAACTATGAGTTGGTTATGTTTATAGAGTACATACCGCATATTCTGGAAACATGGCTGCGGGAAAATCCCAACAAACTCCAGAAACCCCTGAATGACTTACGCACGACGATTGACTTTTTGAGGACGAAGAAAATCATCCACTTCGACGCGCATTTTCGCAACGTCCTCACCGACGGGGAGCAGATATATTTGACCGATTTTGGTTTAGTACTTGACAAGAGCTTTGTGTTGACTTCAGATGAAGAGTCTTTCTTTGAGCAGAACACATTTTACGACTATGGAGAAGTCCTGCGTAATTGGGGACACCTGATTCGATGGTCGTATGATTCATGTTCCGAGAACGATAAACGCAGGATAATGGAAAAATATGGCATCAAAGAAGGCTTACAACTTTATGAAGTGGGGTCTATATTACTCGACAACATCGAGCAGATACATGCTGACGGGGTGATGAAGTTAGATGAGTTCTATGTTGCCAGCATCGTCAAATACCGCAGCATCATTGCGCTGATGCAAGATTTCTTTACTCATATGTGGGGAAACAAAAAAAAGGATACGAAACTCGATCGCGCAAAACTACGGTTACTGCTGAAAGAGACGGGGTTTATTCCTAGTGCTGAATTTCACACACAGTAAATATATTGGCGATTATAACTAGCGAATATCATTTGGTTTACCTTTAAACACCGTGACGATATGTGTTTAAAGCAAATAACCACTAAAAATCAACCTTAACCAGATTTAAAGACGGCAAACACCACTAGATAGTTACGGTTCACCCTAATTACTGAAAGTGTTTATTCTCATACATTAGACGAAGTGAGAGCAAATAAATCAATGAGCCGATTAGACAAGCCTTGAAGCAACCGTCCCCAACAAGGTTCGGGAAACCCTCCTTCATAGACTGCCTGCACAGGCTCAGTATATATATCAGCATAGCCTGGGATTAAAACCCAAGGAAAGCCAAAAAAAGGTATTCATGCTGAACTAGCTGTTCTCTTAATCCAGTTGGTTCAAAATTTAGTCCTAATTCTCCCATTCATTTTCATTCGTTTGTAGTTAACGGAGCCAGAGCGTAAAAATGGCAAAAGTAGTTGGAATTGACTTAGGTACGACAAACTCCTGCGTCGCAGTGATGGAAGGTGGTAAACCCACAGTTATTGCTAACGCAGAAGGATTTCGGACAACGCCTAGTGTAGTAGCATTTGCAAAAAATGGCGATCGCCTGGTTGGACAAATCGCCAAGCGTCAAGCGGTGATGAACCCCGAAAACACCTTTTACTCGGTGAAACGCTTCATCGGACGCCGTTACGACGAAGTAACCAAAGAAACTACTGAAGTTTCTTACAAAGTCGTCAGCAGCAGCGGCAACGTCAAGATAGAATGTCCCGGACTTGGCAAAGCATTTGCCCCAGAAGAAATTTCTGCCCAAGTTCTTCGCAAACTAGTTGAAGACGCAAGTAAATACCTTGGTGAAACTGTCACCCAAGCTGTAATTACCGTTCCCGCTTACTTCAACGACTCGCAACGCCAAGCCACCAAAGATGCTGGTAAAATTGCTGGGGTCGAAGTTCTGCGGATTATCAACGAACCTACCGCTGCTTCACTAGCATACGGATTTGACAAGAAGAGTAACGAAACCATCTTAGTATTTGACCTTGGTGGTGGTACTTTCGACGTGTCTATCCTCGAAGTTGGTGACGGTGTATTTGAAGTACTAGCGACATCTGGTGATACTCACCTTGGTGGTGACGACTTCGATAAAAAAATCGTTGACTATTTAGCCGACCAGTTCAAGAAAGATGAAGGTGTCGAACTCCGTAAAGACAGACAAGCTTTACAACGTTTGACAGAAGCCGCAGAAAAAGCAAAAATTGAACTTTCTAGCGTCAGCCAAGCAGAAATCAACTTGCCATTTATCACCGCTACCCAGGATGGTCCCAAGCACCTGGATATGACGTTGACTCGCGCTAAGTTTGAAGAACTGTGTTCTGACTTAATCGATCGCTGCCGTATTCCTGTAGAAAATGCGCTGCGTGATGCTAAATTAAGCAAAACCGATATTGATGAAGTCGTATTAGTTGGTGGTTCTACCCGCATTCCCGCCGTGCAACAGGTGGTGAAAACTGTTTTGGGTAAAGACCCTAACCAAAGCGTTAACCCTGATGAAGTTGTAGCTGTTGGTGCAGCTATTCAAGCGGGTGTGCTTGCTGGTGATGTCACGGGCATTCTGTTGTTAGATGTATCACCTTTGTCCTTAGGTGTAGAAACCTTGGGCGGTGTGATGACCAAGATTATCCCTCGCAACACCACTATTCCCACCAAGAAATCGGAAGTCTTCTCCACCGCCGTGGATGGTCAAAGCAACGTGGAAATTCACGTTCTCCAAGGTGAACGCGAGATGTCCAACGATAACAAGAGTTTGGGAACCTTCCGACTTGATGGTATTCCCCCAGCACCTCGCGGTGTACCTCAAATTGAAGTTACCTTTGACATTGACGCTAACGGTATTCTCAACGTTACCGCTAAAGATAAAGGCACTGGTAAGGAACAGTCTATCAGTATTACAGGCGCTTCTACCCTCGATAAATCCGATGTTGAGCGGATGGTAAGAGAAGCTGAACAAAATGCTTCTACTGACAAAGAGCGTCGTGAGAAAATTGAACGCAAGAATCAAGCCGATTCGTTGTCATACCAAGCTGAGAAGCAGTTGCAAGAATTGGGCGATAAAGTTCCCGAAGCTGACAAAACCAAAGTTGAAGGTTTGGTGAAAGACTTGCGGGATGCTATTTCCAAAGAAGACGACGAGCAAATCAAGAAGCTGATGCCAGAATTACAACAAGCGCTATTCGCTGTTGGTAGCAATCTTTATCAACAAGGTGGTGGCGGTGCTACTGGAGGTGCTGAACCTCAAGATGGCGGTCCTACCTCTTCTGGTAGCGGTAGCGGTGATGATGTGATTGATGCTGATTTCACTGAATCAAAGTAAGTTGTTAATGGCTAATCGCTAATAACAAAACCATCCAAGGTCTATCCTTGGGTGGTTATTTTTATTTGTTAGTTAATTCATGGTTATTAAAAGCTCACGCAAAGCCGCAAAGACGCAAAGGAAAGAAGGAAAATTTATTGCTGAGTAATACCGTTTCTTTGTGAAGCTGCGCCAAATTATCTCTATACCTCCTCTCTTCGCGTTCTTCGCGTCTTCGTGGTTCGTTTTTATTTCTTGCGCGTCAGCGCATCTTCATACAGAATTGGTATAAGGAGAGAAAAAGTGGGATATCCACAATACACACCTTGGATGTTGAAAGGCTACGCTATCTCAACTGTGCATTTAGTCGATGTTGACAAGGTGCGCCACCTGATCCCCTCTGAGTTAAATATTATTTCTGTGTTGCCTGGGAAAACGCTGAGTGTGGTGTATGTATCTCATTACGGTGCGGGTTCGGTGTTGGAATATAGTGAGTTAATTGTCATCCCGGCTTTGGTGAGTTATGAAGGTAAATTTGGCGGTTGGGTTTCGCATATTTATGTAGATAATCTTGATTCTGTGGCTGGTGGTCGAGAAATTTGGGGACTTCCAAAGGAAATGGCTGAGTTTACCTGGGAAGATAATAAGCGTGTAACTGTTCGTCAAGGCAATCAGGTTTTATGTAGTCTTGATTACAAGCAACAAAGCTTAACTTGGCGACAGTGGTTAGGCGGTTCTGCTTTTAGTACGATGGGTAATGATTTGTTGATGTTTGGCGCTGAATTGGAGTCTCGCTTGGGTTTGATTGGTTCTAAGTTACAAGTCCCTGCTGAAAGTCCTTTTGCTGGGATAAATTTAGGTCAGCCTTTTTTAACGGTGAGGTGCGAGAAGATGAGTTTGCAAATTGCGGCACCGCATGTTGTGGGACAAACAAATTTTGACCGAATAACGAATCAGAGAGGGCGCCAAAGACGCCAAGAAATAGGAGTTTGAAAGAGTTTTTGTGTAAGTCCCCAATCCCCAGTCCCTAGTCCCCAGTCCCTAGTAACATGTTTTCGTTAAACGTGCCACTATAGGATATGTAGCGCCAACCAAGTTCAGCAATAGGAAGGCAGGCATAACGTAGTGCAGATAACATTTTTAGGGACGAGTTCCGGTGTACCCACGCGATCGCGCAACGTTTCTAGCGTTGCTCTGAGATTACCACAAAGGGCGGAAATGTGGTTGTTTGATTGTGGTGAAGGTACTCAGCATCAAATTATACGGAGTGAGCTAAAAATCAGCCAACTCTCCCGAATTTTTATCACTCACATGCACGGCGACCATGTTTTTGGTTTAATGGGTCTTCTGGCGACTTGCGGTTTAGCTGGCAATGTAGACCGAATTGATGTTTATGGTCCACCGGGATTAAATGAATATTTGCAAGCTGCCTCGCGCTACTCTCACACTCACTTTTCTTACCCTTTAAAAGTTCACGTTGTCCGTCCGGGGATAATTTACGAAGACGATGAATTTACCGTTAGCTGCGGTCCTTTGCAACACCGCATCACGGCTTTTGGCTACCGCGTCGTCGAAAAAGACCGTTCCGGACGCTTTGATATCGAAAAAGCTAAAGCATTGCAAATTCCTCCCGGTCGAATTTACGGTCAACTCAAGCGTGGTGAAACTGTTACTCTGAACGATGGACGAGTAATTGATGGCACTCAATTGTGCGGACCGACCGAAATCGGACGCAAAATTGCTTATTGTACAGATACAGTTTTTTGTGATGGTGCGGTGGAATTAGCGCAGGATGCAGATGTATTAATTCATGAAGCGACTTTTGCCCATCAAGACGCAGATATGGCTTTTCAACGGTTGCACTCGACAACTACAATGGCAGCGCAAACTGCTTTAGGTGCAGGGGCACATCGGTTAATTATGACTCATTTTAGTCCCCGCTACGCTCCGGGAAATTCCGTAGAATTAAAGGATTTACTTCAACAAGCCCGTGCTATTTTTCCCAAGACAGACATGGCTTATGATTTTTTCACCTATGAAGTACCCAGACGCCGGGAAGTATTAACTAATTAAATTGGGAATTGGTAATTGGGAATGGGTAATTGGGAATTGCGAATTGCGAACAAATAATCAGGATTCTTTCCATTACCCATTACCTATTCCCCAATCTAAAATCAAATCAACCCATTCATCAAGGTTATCATTAACTAGTAAGGGCGGGGTTCCCCCGTCCTTCTTGCCTGTAAAATCTACACCTTCTGCGCCTACAGTAGTGGTAAGAACAGGTAAACCCGCTTCTAACATTTCCAGGGTTTTAAGTTTAATTCCAGCCCCTTTTAATAAAGGAACAATGCCTATCTCAGCTTTCTCAAAAAATGCGGTAGGGTCTTCGACAAATCCCGTTACTATAATATTATCACTTTTCAGTGCCAAAACTTTCTTAGTTGGATTGGAACCGACAATATAAAGTTTAAATTCTGGGTCTTTTTGCTGTAATTTATAAAAGTAATTAACAAATGTGACAATAGCTTGTTCATTTTCTGGTCTGTTCATCGCAGCCCAAAATAGTAAGCTTTTTTTCTCGATTTTTTCGGGATGACGTTTTACTTGATAAATAAAGTTACTAAGTTGAGGAGGTTTGACGATAATTCTTTCTTGAGAGATACTAAATAAAGAAGTCAAAATATCGCGGTCTTTGTTAGATAGAACCCATAATTCATTGGCTGTGGAGTAAAGAGTTTTTTCATAGTGAAAAATTCTTGCTACTTCAATACCTAAAATAAAGTTACTCTCTGCCTTTCTTAAAAAAGACTGAGAGACAACATCATGTATACTGATTACAGTTTTAGTTTGCTTTGAGTTGATTTGCTGTTTGATAAAATCTAGATACACCGCAGCATGAGAATATTCAAAGTGAATTATATCGTATGTATTTTGTTTGAGTAATTCTTGCAGCTTGTTGATAACTGCTGTTTGCCGACGTGAAGAAAACTTAAAAGGTATCTGAAAAGAAGTTAAACAAGCGCGAAGTTTGTTGAGTTGAGAAAGTGGATAAGTGTAAAGGCGATCGCTAAATTTTTCTCTTAAATCTTTTGCAGCAATTATTTCTGCTTGATTAGCGATAACTACTATATCAACTATACCATGTTTTGCATACTCTTCCAAATTTATCAACGCGATTTTTTGCCCAGCTTGCGGGTACTCATTTGTGGGTGCATGAGCGGAAATAAATAAAATTGACATATAATTATTACCACTTACCGTAATCATCCGAAACTGGTTTTTTGATATATTTGTTAAGAAAAATTTTCACTTTTCTTGCAGTTGGTGGTTTAAGAAAATACCTCGCAGGAATAGCAAACACTTCATTGAAAATCCATGTTAGATAAGCTTTATTACGTTGAGAATATAAATTTTCTCCTTTATATTTTGTAGCTTGTTTGCTTATTCTCCAGCATTCTTGAATTAACTTTGCTCTCTCGAAAAAGTTAGCAGCAGAACTCATCCCATTCAGCGAGTAAGCTGCAAGGGGAGTATCAACATAATGAAACTTAAAACCAGAAATAAATAAACGCAAAATAAAATCGTAGTCCGCAGCGATTTTATATTGTAAGTCATATAAACCAACCAAATCATATGCCGACTTTTTTATAAAGCATGATGGATGGTTTAACGTAAACCTGATTGGTAATTTATCTAAATCTCCAGGTGAAAAAGTGGCAATATATTCTCCTTCAAAGTAGTTGTTTATAGGAGAGTAAAGTACATCAATATCTGAATATTTGCTAATTTCTTGCTCAACTATCTTAATTGCCCCATCTTGATACCAATCGTCAGAGTTTATAATACCTATAATGTCTCCGGTTGCAAGGCTAATTCCTTTATTCATTGCATCGTAAGCACCTGCATCAGGCTCAGAAATAAATACATTTATAGAGTTTATATATTTGTTGGTAATTTCACAGGTTCTATCTGTAGAACCACCATCAATGATGATATATTCAAGATAACAGCTTCTCTCTTGAGAAAGAACGCTTAATATTGTTTTTTCAATAGTTTTTTCTGAATTAAAACTTGGTGTGATAACGGATATTTTTAGAGGTATTGACATAAAGTAGTAAGGGCTTCAGCCCTTAAAAGCAAAGATTTGAGAAGATATGAGCGGTAAACCGCTCACTACGTAGTACTATCATCTTCAACTGACATTGCAAGAATACTGACGAAAAGAAAAGGGCTAAGTCCTTGTAATCCGGTATGCAGGAAAAGACAGAAAAATAAATATGGGAAAATAAACTTAAAACTTTCTGGTTTGTAGTATCCGCTAACTACTCTTAAAATAACAAAAAAATAAAGAATACCAAGCGGAAGACCAGTATATGCAATCACCTCTAGAAAAGAGTTATGGATAATAGCACCAATCGGTCTAAAAACAGATTCATAATCAGCCCCATAGCCTTTTAAAGCTAAATCCCAATTATTAGAATAAGATTCAATCAACAATCTATTGGCTTCAAACCTGAGTAAATTAGATTTATCATTAAAAGAAAATAACCGACTGGAATCTGTATTATAGCTAATGCCAATTTCGACATTGTTTAAAAAGTATTCTCCGACAAAAACACCAATTATATTAGATATAATAAATAAGATAACAAAATTTATCCTAGTTGCTATTTTTGTAAATATTTTTTCATAAACAATAATTACAAAGAAAAATATCAGACTGAGAAAGTAATTTCGACTAGCAAAAAGCAATGTAGAGACTAAAGCAACAATAATACCCGGTTTAAAGTGAATTTTAACGCAAAGGAAAAAGAAGAGTAACATAAATAGTCCTGAGATATTTGGATCTCCAACACTTAAAGTTATTCTTTTACTTCCATCAAACTGTACTAATCTATATACAGCCATTTGATAAATCATTGCTGCATTTGTACACCAACACAAGCCTACTAGATAGCTTCTTTTAATTTTAATAGGCGGGGAACCACTAAAGCCTATTGCCATCAGACAAATTGGCAAACTATATCTAAATAAGTGATAGCTGGAAAAATTTAGAAAAGTTTCTATAATTATCAAGCAAACAGCGATAAGATCGATAGTTTGCAGCTTGCTTCGGTAATAAAAAAGTTGCCAAACCAAAACAATTGTTAACAAAGGCAGACCGACTTTTACATGTGGCAATTGTAGTTCATAAGGTATGATATATATTGCGACTATGCTGTAGAGGATGAGTCCATAAAAAAAGTAATTTATTTCTCCTTTTATGATGTTTGCGTTGATATTCACTTTGTTGCCTCTACTATTTAATTGAGGTGTGCAAAAGTATAGCCAAGAATTTCTGCAAATAGTTTGGAGTAACGTTGAGCTTGCAGTTCTAAAGAGAATTCTTGTTCGACTTTTTCACGAGCGCGTTGTTGCAAAGATAAAGAGCGATCGCTATCTGACAGCACCCAGTCGATACCAGCAGCCAAACTTTGCACATCAATTAATTTAGCCAAATAACCGTTGCGCTGATGTTCAATCATATCAGGCATACCGCCAATATCAAAGCCGACGCAGGGAGTACCGCAAGCTAGCGCTTCCATCACAGTATTCGGCAAATTATCTTGAGTTGACGGTGCGACAAAAACATCCGCAGCAGCATAAATTAATGCTAGGGAGACATCATCGTTGAAGTTTCCCAAGTAGTGACACTTAAAGCCAAAGTTGCTTTGCTCGGTTGGTTGAGAAGCACCAAATACAACTAATTCTAATTTGTCTTTTTCTTTGGTTTGACTTAAGCTTTGTAAAGCTGACTTTAGTAAGTGAAACCCTTTTCTTGGCTGAGTAGTTGATGCAGCACCAAAGAGAATTAATTGCTTATCTTGAGGAAGATTCAGCCATTCTCTTGCTAAAGAACGGTTAATTGGTTTGTACCTTTGAATATCAATACCGTTAGGGATGACTTCTACGCGATAGTTTTGTAATAAAGAACTTTTGCGAACACACTCAGCTAACCATTTACTTGGTGTGACAATTGTCAAGTTGAGATGTTTCCATGCTTTAGCTTTGCGTTGCCATACCCACCGCGATAAATCCTGCTCTTTTTGAGAGTGAAGTTGAATACATGCACCGCAAGAATTAAGATAGCGATCGCACTCTAAACTATAATGGCATCCTCCGGTAAAAGCCCACATATCATGAAGAGTCCAAATTAACGGTTTAGCAAATTTTGCCATACTCTCAATTTGAACGTAGCCACAAATCCAATGAATATTAATAATATCTGGAGATATTTGCTTTATTTTAGAATCAATTAAATCAGGAAACCATTGGGGCGAAAACGTAGCATAATTATGTTTAGGATAAAAAGCAAGTGGGAAGTTATCTAAAGTGGGTCGCATTCGATTAATCCACTTTTCTAACTTATTTTGTGAACCAATTACTGTTTTATCATCGCTAGATTTGTACTGAACTAACATCTGGGAATTGACATTCATCAAAATTAGCCCTTTGTGTAGACGAAACGCTGCACGAGCTGCTCCCCCACTGACATCAAAAGTACTAATAATTAAAGGATTCATTGCCTTACGACCTTTATTTATATTGCTCAAAAAACTTTTTGAGAACAGAAAACGTAGCTATCAAATATTCCCATATCTTTATCAAGATAGCTATAAAAATCTACTTTGGTTTTAAATCCAATCGATTTCAAAAAGTCAAAAAGATCAATTCCAAATGTTCTATATGCCAAAATCTGACCGCGAATTTTGTCGCCATGATATTCAGGTGGTAAAATAAGTTTATCTTTTTCACCCGATGTATCTACACGCACAATAGTAGTTTGGTCGAAGTTGCAAGGAATCGTAAAAATATGATAACCACCCAATTTTAAAATTCGATGAACTTCACGAAATCCCTTTTCATGATGTCTGACATGTTCAAATACATCTTCAGTCATGACAACATCAAATGACTCATCTGCAAAGGTTAAATTTTCTAAATCTTGACAAAATACACCTTTAATAATTTCAGTTCCGGGTTTAATGTCTGGAGAAAAGCTAGAACAAGTGTATAAGGGATAGTTATGTAGCACTTGATAAATAGCGTCATTTACATCGGCATTATAAATACTTATTTGCTGTGTTTTAAGAATATCAGCAAGCGTTGATCCACTTTTAATAACTTCTTTAATAAGTACTTTAGCTACGTGTCTTTTGCGTGATGAACTCCGACAAAAAAGACAGTACATATTGTTGCGGGCAGTTTGGGAATCAATACAAACAAAAATTGTGATGTTGCCGCATATATTGCATTTCCCTAACTTATGATATCCGAAATTTTTCAGAGCTTTTTTTGCAGCATCGATTAGTTTCATTGTTTATGTTATGGCTAAATAAAATACATGTTTTACAAATCTGAATATTGAGATGAACGCATTTCCATTTTTGGACGCTTATCGCTGAGTCTTAACTTTACTTTTGCCCAGTAACGTATATGTCTAACGCTAGCTTTAGCACGATCCAGCAAACTTTTTTTCCAAACTAAAATTTCTGGATTGAATGAACTTACAGTTGCAGGCAAGTTTTTTCCTAATCTCCCGTAACCTTCTGGCAAATAATGTGCAGTCAAAGACTTTCTGGAATATTCTGGGTTAATATTTTTGAAAGCGCCATGAATTAAAAAAGGATGCCAGAATAAGACAGAGCCTTTTTCTAATAGCATTGGTTGTAAAGAGTAATTTTGATCTTGAATTAATTTTTGTATCTTTTTGACAAAATCTTCGTGATCGCTGAACTCGGAAACATTCGGATTTCTGGGAATGAAAAGTTTTTTATGACTTTTGGGAATCACAAAAAAAGATCCTGCATCTGCGTGAATTGTCTCAAGTGCAAACCAACACCCTACTAAATTACCTGGTGGATCGGTGTCAAGATAGTAATGATCGTGGTGAGCAACAGTACCAGTAGATTTATCAAAAAACATGGTCTGCCATATAATATGTTTTTGGCGAGATGTCAAGATATTTAACAACTGAGAAACAGAATTAGAAGCTACTATATTTAATGCCGATTGTTGAAAATATTTTTGAAAAGTTAAGTCGATTGGATCGAGAATAGAGTGTTCTATAAAATTTTGTTCGTTAACTACCAACTTTTCTACTCGATTCGTATCTTGAGAGAGAAAATAATAATTTTTAGATTGTTTTAGAATGTCGTAACCTTTAGCGAACAAGTCAATTTGCTCGTTGGATATTACGTTGTTCACAACAACGTATCCATACTCTTCATAATAGTTCTTAATTTCTTTGGTTTGATGTGGTAGAAAAGACACTGACATAATTTATCTCTCAGAAGGCTTCGATATTATCAAGAAAATAAAATGCACCCGAAAAATTACCGCTTCAAAATATCGTCAGTAGTAAAATTTTCAAATCTTGCGATAAAGACCAATATTTTATGTAGTTTTGCTCGCAGTTATCAGTTTTGTCTTTCAGTTGCCACGCTCCTGTGATACCAGGTAAGGCATTCAACAAATTCTTGTTTTCTGGGCTAATTTTAATCGCGTCGTGCAACATTGTTTGCCGTCGTCCCACTAAGCTCATCTCACCTTTGAGTACATTAAATAACTGGGGCAACTTTTCTAATTTATACGGAAGCATTCCAAATTTTCGGGGCAATTGCTTACTGCTATCATTAGGATGTTGCAATTGAAAGTTATAAATTTGAAAAAGTTTGCCTTGTTTGCCGACGCACCATTGTTCGGTAAAGATTGGTTTTTTTAAGTAGATACTTTTCAGTGCGATCGCTCCGAAAACAGGACTGAGTATAATCAACAATACAAAGGCAATAATCCAATCGAGCGATCGCTTCACCAACCAACGAATCGGGTGACGATATTCTGGTAGTTCCCGGTTTCGCGGTATCCACAAAAATATCTTTTTGTCAAAACGTTTGCAAAGCTTTGCCCATGTTTTCAGCTTGCACTCACCAAAAACTGGATCTATCCGAACCAAACCTGCGCTACAATATTGCAACCACTCAGCTAAAAACTGTTCGTTTCGAGAAGACAGCAGATGAATTTCTTCAGCTATATTTGCTTGCCTAACTAACAGTTGCCCAAGTCGCAGTTTGATTTTGTAACTCGGATAAATTTGTCCTGAATGCTTAGAAGCATATTCTTCGGTACTAGTAAGTTGGCAATCCCAATTGACCGATTCTAAAAGTTTTTCCTTCACAGTGTGTATAGTTAAGTACCATGTATTAAAAAACGTTTGACTGGTGGACATTAGCTATTATTTGGTGAGCTTAGATACACAATGAAAATAGCCGTGCGATAGTTGTTTTTGATGGTATATCACTCAATAAGAGTGACAAAAATGCCTGCTTTTAGGTGAAAGCAAAGATATCAGCGCACACATTCAAAAAATTCGGGCAAATGAGTGGACAAATTTATATCTTGCACAAGCGCGATTAAAATCGCGGCTATCCAGACAAAACCTTGATTTTTCTCTCAGTTAAAAAATAATAAGTTTATATATACGAATAAGTCAACTGTTGTTCCGTAAATTTTCGCTCTTCTTTACAATATCTTTAATTTTGTCAGATAATTCAGATGGTTCTTCTAGTTATTTGACTGAGAATTTGTGTATAAAAATAATTCAATAAAGTTGTAATTACTACTTGTAATTATTAAGTGAATTTTTTCTTAGTTATTGATGTGTCTGCTAAGAGGTGTTAATAATTCAGTAGCGATCGCCTAACCTAACAATATCTGGTTGTCAATATACGTATTGAATTTTATACTTTATTATTTATATAAAATATAGATTGCGACATATTACAAATAACTAAATATTTATTTGCGAAAATCTTCAATTTATATGTATAAAAAATCATATTACAAGTCACAGATAATTAACTAGCAATCAGACCTAGATATATACTCAAGCATATTGATATTCAATGAAAATTGAAAATAATTTTGGTAAAAGTAGCAAATAACATGACGGTATGATTTATTACTAAAACCAATTATATTTTTGATAAATGTAAGATAATGGCTATATTTTAGGGTTGGATGTACTGGTAATTTGTGTTAAACTTTTTAGCTCAAGTGAAAACTGAAAATTTCCTTCTTTTTTCGCAAATGCTTAAATATAGATTTAACTTTTCTGTTTGCAGTAAAAATGATACAACTGAATAAGCAGTTTTTCCGCTTGTCAATTGTTAAGTTGCTTAAGGAGAAGATAACTAAGCCTTAATTATACGCGCTCTTATATCAGAGCAAGAAACTTAGCTTTATAATTATAATTTTACCCAGAAAAATTTTGCATATTCGCTGTAGAAATAATTTGTTTGTAGACGTATAATCGCGTTTACATAGACAGGGGTTTCTAGGATGATTAAAACTGATGTAACGTTTGTAACTGTTTCTTACAACTCTGGCAAAAGTTTGCGGGGTGCAATTGAATCTTGCTTAACAGCAGTTGAGAGGTACTATCCCGACACAGGCAAGGTTGTAGTTTACGATAACGCTTCTAAGGATAGCTGTCCGCAAATTATCGATGATTTTGCCAAAAGATATCCAAAGACGTTTATAGGTATTAAAGGTGAGCAAAACTTGGGGTTTGGTAAAGCTAACAATAAAGCAGTAGCAGCTTCACCAAGCAAAATGTACGTTTTAGTTAATCCTGACGTGACATTTAAACCTGAAGTAATTACTCAATTATCGGCAACTTTGAACTCAGCAAAAGATATTGCGATCGCTTGTCCAAAACTAGTGTACCTTGATAGGTCAGTTCAACCCTCAATTCGCAGATTTCCCACTTTTACCTACTTCTTACTCAAGTATTTATTGGGCACAAATCTGCAAAGTTTATTGTATCCCTTTGATTACTACTATGCTCAAATGCCTGCACCTGAGAAAGTTGTAGAAATCAACTGGGCAATAGGAGCATTTATGGCGGTATCGGGAGAATATGTAGCGCGGTATAATTTGTTTGATGAACGGTTTTTCTTATATTTTGAAGATGTGAGTTTGTGTGTAGATGCATGGCAAAATGGGTATAGAGTTTTATTTGAACCTCAAGCTACTGCACTACATTTGTACCAGCGGGAAAGCACTAATTCAAAGTTGAACTACTTAACTTTGCTGCACATGATTTCAGCACTTAAGTTTTTTGCCAAATACAGACCATATAAGAAACGCTGGCAAATAGTTATCTGGCTGCTCAAGTTAAATTCAAAATTCCAATCAACACTGCGATTACAAACATCAGCAATAGCTCAAAGCTTAGGAAATAACTTTGTTTCTGTCAAACGACTAAGTTAACAACTACTATCATTTTGCCTGCTGAATAGTTGATAATCACAACTCAGACATATTTATGCAAATGCATCTACCAACTTTCATCCGCAGACTGTTATTAACTACAAAATTTTGGCAGGAAAACTCTTTAATTTTACGTGCGTTCCAACCTTATGCGAAAACTGCAATCATAGCTGTAATATTCACTTTATTGGGAGCGGTTCTAGAAGCTGGGGGAATTGGTTTGATTGCATCTTTGCTGCAAGGATTAACAAATCCCAACCAGCCACCTTTACATACAGGAATTGACTTTTTGGATGTTTGGTTATTAGGAACAAATGCGGCTGCATCTGAGCGCATATATCGCATATCTGGATTGATTTTAGTCACGGTTTGGTTACGCGCTGTCTTCAGCTATTTCGGACGTTATTTTGCCAAAGTGTGTGAAGTTTATTTAATAGATAGTCTTCGCAAACGGCTGTTTGAGCAATTTCAAAGACTTAGTTTGAGTTACTATACGCAAAGCCGTTCTGGAGAACTAATTAATACGTTTTCTAATGAAGTGACTTATATTAGTTATGCTTTTAATGAAATAATTAATTTTGTCACTAAAGCCTGCGTTATTCTCGCATATGCGATCGCCATGTTTGTCATCTCTTGGCAACTGACGCTGTTCACAGTACTTTTATTCAGCTTGCTTGCCGCAGTCGCATCAAATTTAGTTCGACGAGTTCGAGAAACCAGCTTTGAAATGACATCCGCAGGTGGAGAATTGACTTCAAAAGCAATAGAATTTATCGGGGGAGTTCGCACTGTCCAAGCTTTTTGGACTCAAGATTTTGAAAACAAACGTTTTCATAAAGTAGCTGAACGCTTCGCAAAAGCTTGGCTGAAAGCTTCCGCAATTAGTGGAATAGTTCAACCATTTGTTGAGGCAGTTGCGACGACAATTTTAATTGCGATGATTTTGCTGGCAGTCTCGACTCTTGTATCTAATGGCAGCTTGCATGTAATTTCATTATTAGCTTTTTTGTTCGCGCTGTTCCGCTTGCTGCCAATTATTGCTCACATGAATAGTTCTTGGGGGATAATTGCGATGCATTACGGATCGGTGAAAAATGTCCACGAGATGTTGCGGACTGATGACAAGATTTATTTGAGAGATGGAGAAGCGAAATTTTCTACTTTAAAAGAGGCGATCGCCTTCGTTGATGTAGACTTTGGCTATGACGACAAATTAGTATTACAAAATATTACGCTGACAATCGAACGCGGTCAGATGGTGGCATTGGTGGGTGCTTCTGGTTCAGGTAAGACAACTATGGCAGACTTGCTGGTGCGCTTTTACGATCCTACCGCTGGTAAGATTTTGATTGATAAAGTTGACTTGCGGCAATATCAACTAGCTTCACTGCGTTCTCAACTTGCGGTGGTCAGTCAAGATACTTTTATTTTTAACACCTCTGTTCGCGATAACATTGCTTATGGGTTAGAAAATGTGGACGACGCAGCAATTGAAGAAGCAGCAAGACTTGCCAATGCTTTGGAATTTATTTTAGACATGCCTCAAGGATTTGCGACTCAATTAGGCGATCGCGGAGTGCGTTTATCTGGTGGTCAACGTCAGCGAATTGCGATCGCAAGAGCGCTACTACGTAACCCAGAAATTTTGATTCTTGATGAAGCAACCAGCGCTCTTGACTCAGTTTCCGAACGCTTAGTTCAGCAGTCTTTAGAAAAATTAGCAGTTGGACGAACAGTGATTGCGATCGCTCATCGACTATCCACCATTTTTCGCGCAGATAAAATCATCGTACTTGAGCAAGGTCGCATTGTCGAACAAGGAGGATATCAAGAATTAATAACTAAAGGTGGCAAGTTCTGGCAATATCACCAGATGCAGCATGAATTAGGTCAAGTCAACTCTAATTAAAAACATTCGCTCTATATCCTCTGCTGTGATTATTATGATTACATGATAATTCATTGCAATTAATTCATTATTTTCTTGGCATAATAATTTATAAGTCAAGTCTCAAAAACACTTCGTAATGCAAACTGACTTATGGATACTGCTGTTGCTCTGATAATTTTTAACCGCGCAGATACCACCAAAAAAGTGTTAGAGGCACTGCGACAAGTTAAACCAGCCAAACTGCTAGTAATTGCCGATGCTCCTCGCCATAATTATCCTGACGATATAGAAAAGTGTGCTGCAACCCGTAAAATTATTGAACAAGTTGATTGGAATTGTCAAGTACTTAATAACTATTCTGAAAAAAATTTAGGTAATAAACTGCGGATATCAACTGGTTTAAATTGGGTATTCGAGCAAGTAGAACAAGCAATTATTCTCGAAGATGATTGTTTACCTCACCCAAGCTTTTTTCCTTTTTGTGAAGAGTTACTATATAAATATCAAGATGACCAAAGAATTATGACCATCAGCGGAAACAATTTCCAATTTGGTCGCAGACGTACAGAATATAGCTATTATTTTTCTCGTTATACTTTAATTTGGGGTTGGGCAACTTGGCGACGAGCATGGCAACATTATGATGTACAAATGAAGCAATGGGCTTCAATTAGAGATGGTAATTGGCTGCAAGATATACTTGATGATTCCCAAGCAGTTAAATACTGGTCTAGACTTTTTCAAGGTTGTTATGAAGAAAATATTAATACATGGGATTTTCCCTGGACTCTGACATCTTGGATTCAAAATGGGTTAACTATTCTGCCGAATGTTAACTTGGTTTCTAACATTGGATTTGGCTCAGAAGCTTTCAATACAAAAGATGCTTACAGTCCTTTTGCTAATCATCCAAGCCAAGCAATGGAATTTCCCTTAAAACACCCACCATTTATAGTTCGCGACGCACAAGCTGACCAATTTACACAGCGAACTCAGTTTGATATCGGTTTTATCTCCAAAGTAAGAAGCAAGACCAAAAAAATTTTAAATAATTTTATTGTTTAGATATGTAGTATCCTTTATAAGGACGCAGGTTGAAAAGCCACAGAGTTTTCAGCCTACATCTTTATAATTTTCGGTTTAAGAAAGTTTTTGGCTGATAGATAGCCCATGCTCCAAAACGAACCGGATAATTCTACAAATTTGGCTGATGTCTTCAAATGTTATTGCAGTTCCAGTAGGCAGAGTCAAAATTCGCTGAACTAAACAATTAGTGTAAGGAAGTTGCTCTTGTGATAAGGGAAACACCGAGCGGTAAGGTTCCATTTGGTGGCAGCCTGGGTAGAAGTATCGTCTTGCCAGAATGTTTTCAGCGTGTAATATCTGCATTAGGCGATCGCGACTAATTTGAGTAATCTTCTCGTCAATCTCCAAGACTATGTATTGGTAGTTGCCCTTCTCGCTTTCATTGAATGGAAAAAAACGAACTCCGGGGATATCTTCTAATTCTTGTTGGTATAGTTTGTAATTACGGTGGTTGATAGTAATGAATTCGTCTAGGCTTTCCAACCCGGTTAAGCCCATTGCTGCACAGACTTCGTTCATTTTGCCGTTGGTGCCTATACACATGGCATTGTCGTAGCCTGCTGCCAAGCCAAAGTTCACCATCAGGCGAATCGAGTTAGCTAACTCGTCATCATTGGTGACGACGGCTCCCCCCTCAAAGGTATTGAGAAACTTGGTAGCATGAAAGCTGAGAACTTCTGCCTGACCAAAATTGCCGATCGCCCGTCCTTGGTATGAACAGTAAAAAGCGTGTGCAGCGTCAAAGATAAGTTTGAGATTGTGACGGTGGGCGATCGCGCTTAGGGCTTCGACATTGCAGGGCTGTCCCCAAACGTGGACACCAAGAATTGCGCTGGTGTCTGTTGTAATCAGCTTCTCGACCATTTGAGGATCGATTGTATGGGTATGGGGGTCAATATCGCAAAAGACAGGGGTAAGTCCTAGCCATTGCAAAGCATGTGCCGTGGCAATGAAGGTGAACGATGGCACTATCACTTCGCCTGTAAGGTTAGCAGCTTTAGCCGCAATTTGTAGAGCAACTGTGCCATTGCAAGTGGCAATGCAGTGCTTAACACCAAGAATCTGGGCTATGTGAGATTCAAACTCTTGGACATATTTCCCACCATTAGATAACCACTTTCTGTCCAAAATATCGTTGATGCGATTTAGCAGGTGCAAGCGATCGCCGATATTAGGGCGACCTACATGGATTTTATCCCCAAAAGTAGGAGTGCCTCCGAAAATAGCAAGTTTCTGATTGAATCTAACAGAAGTTTTTTTTACCGAAGCTTCTACCAATTGTTCTATCCTGTATTACTGATTTCATGAAATTATCTCTTTTCTAGACTGTCTGTACTCAACATCTTTTGTTCAATTTATTCAATGTCCAATTTCTAATTTTTGATGATATCTTGACACCCTATTCCAAAACTATCGTCTCGTTAAGATTAGCTTGCCCTTATCCTTTTTCTATTACCTGCCTCATCTTCGGAATATATTTGTATTCTTCTAAAGCTTGTATAACTTTATTTATACTTTCTCTAATATTTAAGTACTGAGTATCGCAAATAATTTCTGGATTTAATGGTTCTTCATACGGGCTATCAATACCTGTGAAATTTTCAATTTTTCCTGCTCTAGCCAATGCATATAACCCTTTGACATCTCGTTGTTCACAGGTTTGTAAAGATGCTTTAACATACACTTCAACAAAGTTCTGTGACATGTATCGAACTTCTTTGCGGACATCTCTATAAGGACTAATCGCCGCCACAATGGCAATAATTTGATTGCGGCTTAATATGCTGGCAACAAATCCAATGCGACGAACGTTTATGTCTCGGTCTTGTTTGCTAAACCCTAACTCTTGTGAAAGGTGTGTTCGGACTACATCTCCATCTAAAACTTCTACCAGACAACTTCTTGCCTTTAATTCCAATGCCACGCCTTTTGAGATTGTGGTTTTGCCAGCACCAGAGAGTCCTGTAAACCATAACGTAAATCCTGAATAGTTCATGATGGAATATTAATTATTGCACATCAAGTGTTAGAAATAGAAGGTGACTGTAGCTCAAAAGATAGCGCAAATTCCACCGCGTACATAGCTAGATGATATTACATGAAAAGGTCAAATTTCACAAGAGTGGAAATTTAAAATTTTCCGAGCGGCGTTTTTTATACTACAATTCGCCCGACCTATAAATCCAAAAGGCTTGTCTTTAATCGCGTTTACATGGTAATTATCGTTTATCACAGAATTTTTACTGCTTGAACCTTTAAGTTTTATGTATGAGCCTAGCTGAAATTTCTGCCATTTTGGCAAGAGATGTCATATTGTAATTGTTAAAATTAGCATGAATATATAGGACTAATATTTGAGTTTTGAAATACACGTAGCTCTGCCGTAATGCACCGAGACATCACAGACGGTGCGCGATTGACGAATGTCCTAAGCTGTTGCGCTTACAATTTGCAATGCTTAAAATTTGGAACTAAAGCTTCAAACTTTCTCAAGAACTCTCCCTCTCCCACGCCAGGTGCTACAACGGGGGGAAAATACGCAACGCACTGGCTCCCCCTCCCCCTCTGGAGCCTCAACGAGAAAATTAAAAGCATCACAGCTTAACACAACGGCAACAAAGCGGGAGGAACATCCACACCGCTTTTTGCCTCCCCTACCCATACTTAGAGCAGGTTTCTTAAAGTAAAAATTAACACTCTCGTTAATTTACAGACAACATATTTTTTTTCCTGGAATCATAAATGCGTGTTGTCGCGTCATCAATTTAGTAAAATTAATATTCCAAAAGTTTTCTTGCTCAACATCTGTCGAGATTAAAGGACTTTAATAGTGGCTAATACTAGTCTGAATCAGGGGCAATTAATTACTACTTCCCCACAAAGCGCGGTTGACATCAGACAACTATCGGCAATTTTGTTTCGCCGACGCTTTCTCATCCTTGGTGTTTCTGGCTTAGTTATGTGCGTTGCCATTTTTCTGGCAACAATTGCCAAACCAAAATACCAAAGCTCTATGCAATTATTGGTAAGTTCCAATTTGTATGAAGGCTTACAATCTAGAAATATCCAAGGAAATACAGATAGCCAATTTACCGACCCAAATTTTCAAGTTGTTGATTATACAGCTCAGTTAAGGCTAATGCTGAGTACTAAGTTAATCCAAAAAGCTGTAGATTTACTGCGTCCGGAATATCCAGATATTCAAGTAGAAGATATTTTAGGTAAGAAAGGTAAACAAGCTAAACCAGGTTCTTTAGTTGTGGCTCAACTAGAAGGAGGGACAGGAGTTAATAAAGTTCCCAGTCAAGTATTTGAAATCACCTTCAAAGACGAAGATCCAATTAAAGCCGAAAAAGTACTGCAAGCATTAAAAAAGGTTTATCAAGATTACAATATAGAGCAACAAAAGCAACGTCTGAATAAAGGACTTTCTTTTGTTAACGATCGCCTGCCAACAATTAAACAAGAGGTGATTAAATCTGAGAATAATTTAGAACAGTTTCGGCGGAAAAATAACTTACTCGATCCGGAAGCACAAGGTAAAATTATCCTCGATTCTCTAGCCGATACGCAAAAGCAACTCCAAAGCACTCGCGCACAGCTTCAAGATGTCCGCGCTCGCTACAATAACTTGCAGCGAAAAATGGCTGCCTCACCGCAAAATGCGCTTATTTCTTCTCGTTTGAGTCAGTCAACTCGCTATCAAACGCTGTTAAACGAGATTCAAAAAACCGAATTAGCTTTAGCTCAAGAACGATTGCGCTATACAGACACCTCGCCGGCGATCGCCAAATTGACGCAGCAACGCTCCGATCAACTATCATTATTACGACAAGAAATTGGGCGATCGCTCGGAGACAAAGCACCCAAAACCCCCGAAAATGGAAAATCACTTCTCACGCAAGGGCAGATGGGAGAAGTTGACCTCAAGTTAGTGGAAGAATTAATACAGGTACAAACAGCTTCTCTGGGATTAGTTGCCAATGAACAAAGTTTAGCTAAGTCAGAACAGCAACTTCGCTCAGAGTTAGCCAAATATCCCACCTTAATCGCAGAATACAATCGGCTGTTGCCAGAAGTAGAAACTAATCGCAAAACATTAGAACAACTTCTGCAAGCGCAACAGTCTTTAGGAATGCAAATTGCTCAGGGAGGATTTGATTGGCAAGTCTTGGAAGAACCCCAACCGGGAATTTATATCGGTAGCGGTAGAACATTGCGTTTAGCTGGGGGAGCGGTAATCGGACCGATTTTAGGGATTGCGATCGCCCTGATTTGGGAAATGTCTAAAGATGCAATTTATTCTTCACAAGAGTTACAAAATTTAACAAATCTGCGGTTACTTGGCAGAGTCCCGAAATTATCTTTACCGCTCAGGAAAAAGCGGCTTTCAACGCTGTTTTTTCATGAAAAGGGCAGCTTAACTCCCAGGTATCGTGACAAACAACTTAGTGTCTACACTCGGTTGCCCTTTCACGAAAGCCTGGATATGATCTACCAAAACATTCAAATATCAAATCCCTACGCTTTCAAGTCACTGATGGTGACTTCAGCACTACCTTTTGAAGGTAAGACAACTATAGCGCAGGGGCTAGCGGTGAGTGCGGCAAGAATGCATCGGCGAGTTTTGCTGATTGATGCCAACATGCGCGAACCTCACCTGCACAACATTTTGGAGCTTTCTAACGACTGGGGACTATCTCTGCTATTAGTCGATGAGACAAATACCCCCCCCGATTACATCCAGCCAATTCACCCAATGATCGATGTTTTGACCGCAGGACCGACACCAGAAGATACAGTGAAATTACTGAGTACTCGGCGGATGAAAGAACTAATCCAAATCTTTGAGCAAACCTATGATTTAGTGTTGATAGATGCCCCAGCAATTTTAGGCACAGTTGATGCCAGGATTTTAGCAACCTACTGTCATCAGATTGTATTGGTAGGAAAAATCGGTCAAGTGACTAGAACTGAATTGATTCAAGCTACAGAGATTTTAGGCGAGTTGAATGTAGTTGGCATCATCGCTAATGAAGCGAATACAGCAAAAGCTTAACGAAAATATCTGAAATATTCAGATCGGATTATCGTTACAAAGCTGCTGCCTTGTAATGCAATTCTAGGAGGGTTCCAAAAAATCAGACACGCAAAGGATGCGCCTTGTTTTAAAGATCCCTCTACCGCAACGATATCCTCCGTCGTAGCCGTGTGCCTCTTTGCTGCAAAGAAGGCGCATCCTTTGCGTGTCCAGTTTTAGTGTAGGGGCTGCTTCTTTGTTTGGACAGGAGGCAGCAGCCCTCCCAGAGTGCGTTCCCAGCCTTTAGGCTGGAAGTGGCACGAGTGGCATTACTCATTTAAATCCCAATACGCTTGGTGTTAAGGGTAGTTCTGTGCTGAGAACCCCGGTTTCTTCGAGAAACCGGCTTTGTGGGTTTGTGCTTAACACCAAGCGTATTGATTTAAATCCACTATTATCTTAAAGGCGATCGCTAATTCTAAACCAAGTACTACCATTTAAGAAACTTGATAGTCCAAGGTAGTTCATCTATATTTAGTGAGGTGGCGATGCAATCTCCGGGAAACTACTGTAAAGCAGAACTGTAAACGTATATAAGTATGAATTAATGAATTGCATGAAGTTACAACTGTTCGATGGCTCTTTATTTTCCCAGATGAAAGTCCGTTATTGGTGGATAGGCATTCTTTTTTGGATTGTTTTGGTTGCGCCAGCTCAAGCATCTGTAATATTGCGCGTAGCAATTGAAAGAGGCGTTAATCAGGTAAAAGTCGGCAGTTCCACAACTGCGATCGTTAAAGATGGTTCTGGTCGCACTTTAGGACAATTACCGTCTATGAGTTCCTATTATGCCCAAGCGATTCCTGGGGGAGTTGCTTTGGATAGATGGCGATCTGGTTTATTTTGGATTGAGCCAACAGGTAAGGGATTCGTTTATATTGGCGATCGCTGGTTTCGAGGCAGAACTCTGGTTGTCCCCACAGACAAAGGTTTAACCGCTGTTAACTGGGTTGATATCGAAGAATATCTCTACAGCGTCATCGGTGGCGAAATGGATGCCAGATGGCCCCAAGAAGCGCTACAAGCACAGGCGATCGCCGCTCGTACCTATGCCCTCTACGAACGCGAAAAACAACGCAGCAATCCCATTTACGATGTCGGCGATACCCCCGACCGCTGGCAAATTTACAAAGGCGTAATTAGTGAATCTGCTGGCACTTATAAAGCAGTAGATGCCACAGCAGGACTTGTACTAACTTATAGAAATCAAATTATTCTTTCAGTTTTTCACGCTTGTTCTGGCGGACACACCGAAAACGTTGAAGATGTTTGGGGAAACACCCTGCCTTACCTGCGGGCAGTTCAAGACTTCGACCAAAATATTAGCGAATGCAATTGGGTGAAAACCTTCTCAAGCGCCCAACTTGGCGCCATGATTCCTGGTGTGGGCAATGTCAAAGATATGCTTCCACAAGCGTTTTCCCCTTTCCGCAGCGTTAAAACCTTGAAAATTGTCGGTGACAAAGGTACTAAAGTATTACAAGGCGAACAAGTGCGTACGGCACTAAAGCTGAAAAGTACTCGCTTTAACGTCAGCAAACAAACAGATGGTAGCTTTGTCCTTCAAGGACTCGGCTACGGTCATGGTTTAGGTATGAGTCAATGGGGAGCGTATAATTTAGCTCAAAGAGGAGTCAACCACCTACAAATTTTGGGGCATTATTACCAAGGTGTAGCCCTTACCCCAATTCGAGTAAAGTAGTCAAAAAGAGTGGAGGAGTGGAGAAGTGGGGGAGTGGGGGAGTGGAGAAGTGGGGGAGCTAAGTGAATAATTACTCTTATCCCCCCTCTCCCCCTCCCCCTTCCTCCCCCTCCTCTTATTCACCACTCCCCCCGCTCAAGACGCCGTTGCCATTCAGCGTCCTCTTGTTCTAATAAGTCAGTTTCTGTGGTGTATGCTAAATCTTCATGTCCAATAACTTTTTCAGCCGCAAACTGATGAGCGTAATCGATTTTATTTTGCAAAGATGCATCTTTCTCGCTTGCGAATAGTCTGGCACGCTCAAGGCGATCGCGGTTACGTGCGACAATTTTACTATTGCGCCATTGAATCCAAAAATAACGCACTAGCGGTATCCCCAAGAAACCGATTCCGTAAGCCAACAGCAACCAGTAAATTCCTTGGACAAAAGCGACAAGTCCACCCAACTGGGCAGCTACAACACCACCTCGCAACAAACTTCCCAACACCAAAGCACCAACCAAATTTACTGCACCCAACCCAGCACTGAGCAGAATTTGTCCGGAACTTGCCGCACTAAACCGCCAAGGAAATTCCTCCAGGTACACCGACGCTGACTGACGACGTTTTTTAGCACTCACCTGTAACTCTGGGAAGTAATAGACAATCTCTCCTTGGGGACTTACCGCCGGTTGCCCATTAAAGCGAGTCAGAACAGGCAACATATAGTCTTCGTATTCTTGTTGATATTTCTCACCGATATTATCTAGATAGGGAGAAATTTGTTCAGCTATCACTGCACCACGGTTGTTGCGAATTACACTTGTAATTTCTCGCCAGCGGCGTTCTTCTAATTTGGTGTTAGGATTGCCATCACCAAACAAAAATGAAAAGACAGCTTCAAAGAAATTCAGATCGCTTTTCGCTCGCCGCCGTTCTTGGTAGTGAGTGCGATAATCTGGGCTAAAATACCAGAATAAATCGGGAAAGTAGAAAAAGCCCCAACCGCCGCTATGATTGCTAGAATTACCTCCACCGCCGTTTCCGTCGCGATCTGAGTTGAGCGCAGTAATAATGATGATAATGGCGATCGTCATCAAGGCGATCGAAGCAATTAATAAAATTCCAAAGGAAATGCGAATTAGGTAAAATAGAATCGACCAGACCTTTTTCCCCCATTCTTGCAATCGCAGCTGCAAATATTTATTCCGTAAAATTACTCGAAAGTTTTTGGCAAACAGGTAAACAATATCACCTGTTTCCGTTACTTGCAAATGTGCGCCAGCATCAGTTGCAAGAGCTAATAAGCCCTGATTCGCCTCCGCAACATTCAATCCTGCCTGAGTTGCCACATCACCAACGGTGACACGATAGCCCAATTGTTCCACAGCCTGCATAATGGCTCTGTTTCCTTGCATTTCCCGCTCTACAGCCTGTTCACATAACCCGCTACCTGTCTACATGCTATCCCTTAGCTACCTGCAACTTCCTAGACTTTACAAAACTTAACAAAGAAAGTTGCCAAACAGGTTGACATGGCATGTTTACATGTTATGTATACTCCAGATGGTAGTATTTCAAAGGGGCTAACACTGCATTAATGAGTATATCTACTTATGGAGCAAAGGGCTAATGAAACTTGTGTGTAATATACTACCTGAAAATGGAGGTGCTGAGGCAAACTTGATAGAGTTTTTAGAAACTACCTCTAAGGGTAACATCCTCAAGCGGGTAAAACAAGCACTAGTTCAGCCTCGGTTATGTGTCATAGCGCTAGCTTGTGATGTAGATGAGCTAGAGGAGAAACAGCCTGCTAGTACACCGCGACAGAAGTATTCCGACAGTTTAAAATGTTCTCAGGCAATATAGAGTAGAATGAGGAAATAATTAGGGTGCGTGGTCCAAAACCAACTCCAATTCAATTGAGCGATCGCCAACACAAAGTACTTGAAAAAATAGTACGTC
>NZ_JBPAOH010000080.1:0-35380 GCF_050875635.1 Tolypothrix sp. VBCCA 56010 | reverse complement strand
GATGCCCGATGACGGCAGGTGCTTCAAGCCGGGAGACCCGTCCAACGCACTGCCTCCCCCATGCCCATTGCCCATTGCCCAATTTCCCCATGTCCCCCAAAAACCCTAACGAACTCGAAGATATTGAAATTCAGCTACTACTAGAGGGAGTGTATCGCTATTACGGCTTTGACTTTCGTAACTATGCAATGGCTTCTCTCAAGCGTCGAATTTGGAATACGATTCGCTCGGAAAAGCTAACTAGTGTCTCTGGACTTCAAGAAAAAGTTTTGCACGATTCCGCTTGTATGGAACGCTTTTTATTGGGTCTTTCGGTGAATGTCACCGCGATGTTTCGCGACCCTAGTTTCTATATTGCTTTTAGAAATAAAGCCGTTCCCCTTTTGCGTACCTATCCCTTTATTCGCATTTGGCACGCTGGATGCTCTACGGGTGAAGAAGTTTATTCAATGGCAATTTTGCTATTTGAAGAAGGATTGTATCACCGTTGCCGCATCTATGCTACTGATATGAATGAAGCAGTGTTACGCAAAGCCAAAGCTGGTATTTTTTCTTTGCATTTGATGCAAGAATATACCCAACTTTATTTGCGTTCGGGTGGTAAAGAATCATTTTCCAAATATTATACAGCGGGCTATGATGGTGCTATTTTCCACTCTTTTTTGAAAGAAAATCTCATATTTTCACCGCATAATTTGGTAACAGATGCTTCTTTTAATGAATTCAACGTTATTCTCTGTCGCAATGTTTTAATTTACTTCAACAAAGAACTTCAAGACCAAGTTCACAAGCTGCTATATGGAAGTTTAAAGATGTTCGGTGTTTTGGGATTGGGGAAACAAGAAACGCTGATAAGTTCACCTCACGAAGAGTTTTATGAGGAGTTAGCGGCTCAGGAAAAGCTTTACCGGAGGATCGAATGATGAAATTTGATATTACTGTAATTGGTGCATCTTGGGGCGGATTACAGGCAATGGAAACGATTTTGGGAAGCTTACCGAAAAACTTGGCGATCGCCATTGCTGTGGCTCAACATCGTCACAAAGACTCGGAAGGTGAATTGGTGAACTGCTTGCAAAGGTCTAGTTTATTACCAGTAGTGGAAGTGACAGACAAACAAGCGATCGCTCCCGGACAAATTTACCTCGCACCAGCAGATTATCATTTATTAGTAGAACCCGGTCACTTTGCTCTTTCAACCGAAGCACCTGTTTCTTATGCCCGTCCCTCTATTGATGTGCTATTTGAATCCACCGCTGATGCTTATGGAGAGCGAGCAATTGGCGTGATTCTCACAGGCTCAAGTCAAGATGGGGCACAAGGACTGGCAAAAGTCAAGTCATACGGTGGTATGGCAATTGTTCAAGAACCGACCACAGCTGTTAGTCGTATAATGCCAGATGCGGCAATTGCAGCAGTGGTTTCAGCAACAATTTTGCCTTTAGCAGAAATCGCTCCTTTCTTGGTCAATCTGTGTTCTTCCTCTTTTTTCACCTCTAGTTCCGGATAAAAAAGGTTGGATTTTAGCATCTTAAATAAGAAATTTGGAATTTATAATTTTAATTGATTATGCAGTCTGCACCAAAAGTAAACATCCTCTTAATAGACGATCATCCAGAAAATTTGATTGCTTTGGAAGCAATTTTAGAAGGGCTGGGTCAAAATTTAGTCAAAGCTTATTCTGGTGCCGAAGCTCTCAGGTGCTTATTGCATCAAGACTTTGCCGTGATATTACTAGATGTGCAGATGCCGGAAATGGATGGGTTTGAGACAGCAACCTTAATTCGGCAAAGAGAGCGATCGCGCAATACACCGATAATTTTTCTCACAGCCTTTGGTGTTAACGATACCATGCTGTTTAAAGGCTATACCTTAGGCGCAGTAGACTATCTGTCGAAGCCGATTGACTCGGTTATCTTAAAATCAAAAGTAACCGTGTTTGTGGAACTGTTCAAAAAAACACTCGAAGTAAAGCGACAAGCTGCTGAACTTACGAGCATTAACTCTGAACTAAGACAAAGTGAAGAGAAATTTCGCGCTTTGAGTGCTTGCTCTCCGATTGCAATTTTTTTAACAGACACTGAAGGGAAAATTACTTACACAAATCCCAATTGTCAAGCATTTTATGACTTCCAAATTAATGAAAGTTGGGAGGAAGGTTGGGCAAAATGTATTTATGCAGAAGATCGCGATCGCGTGCTTGGCGATTGGTCGCGTTCTATTCGTTGCGGACAGACATACTCAGATGAATTTCGTATTTGCCAGCCCGATAATACATTGTGCTGGGTTCATGTCCGCACATCGGTAATGTTTTCCGATAATCGGCAATTATTGGGATACGTTGGCACTATTGAAGATATCACAGAACGCAAGCAGGCGGAAATAGTCCGCGAACAAATGATTCGCGAACAAGCAGCAAGACAAGAAGCTGAAGCTGCCAACCGGATGAAAGATGAGTTTTTAGCGATCGTTTCTCACGAACTTCGTACCCCCCTCACCTCAATACTCGGTTGGTCGAAACAGTTGCTTTCCAGACAATTTGACCCCACAACCACAAATCGCGCTTTAGAAACAATCGAACGCAATGCCCAATCTCAAGCACAACTGATTGAAGATATCCTCGATGTCTCAAAAATCATTCGGGGAAAGTTGCAGTTGCAAATAGAACCTGTAAATCTAATTAGTTTAATTGAAACACTACTAGAAACTGTACGCCCGCAAGCCGACGCGAAAGCCATTCAACTAGAAAGTATATTCGATCCGCAAGTACAAATAATTTGTGGCGACCAACAACGTCTGCGGCAAGTTATTGGAAACTTACTCTCGAATGCAATTAAGTTTACCTCCAAAGCCGGACGAGTTGAAATCAGCTTGTCGATGGGAATGGTGAGCCAGCGCGGTGAGACCAGCCCCCTCAGGAGCGGTCTCCGTCACGATGAGGGACTGGCTCTCCCGTTGGGTCTTGGGGGTCTCCACGCCAGATGCCTCAAGTCGGGAAACCCGCCCACGGCACTGGCTCCCGATGAGCGACTGGCGAACCCCGAAGGGGGGAATGGGGGACAAGGAGGACTTGGGGGACAAGGGGAACGACTTGGGGACAAGGAGACAAACAGACAAGGGGAAATTTCTTCCCCTGCTTCCCCTGCTTCCCCTGCTTCCCCCTCTCCCTTGTCTCCCTTGTCTCCCCCCTCCCCACTCCCCACTCTCCCCACCTACGCTCAAATCACAGTCACCGACACAGGAATTGGCATTAATCCTGACTTTATTCCTTACGTGTTTGACCGCTTTCGCCAAGCAGATAGTTCTTCTACCCGCTCTTATGGCGGGCTGGGGTTAGGATTGACAATTGCTCGTCACCTAGTAGAATTGCATAATGGCAAGATTTATGCTCACAGCGAAGGCGAAGGTAAAGGTGCAACCTTCACAGTTTATTTACCGTTACCAAAAGCAAATCAGTTAAAGCCGGAATCGGCGGTAGAAAATAATGCAAACGATCCAGAAAATTTACCCTCCCTCGATAATATTCAAGTCTTAGTTGTAGAGGACAATATCGACAGTCGTGACTTTCTGAAAATTGTGTTGGAAGAATCTTTTGCCAAAGTTACGGCCGTAGGATCGGTAAGTGAAGCGATAGAATGCTTAAAACAAAATCATTTTCATGTCCTGGTGAGTGATATTGGAATGCCGGGAGAAGATGGTTATCAGTTAATTAGCCAAGTGCGAGATTTAGAGCAAAAAAATGAAAGAAAAATTCCGGCGATCGCTCTCACCGCATACACCAGAGTTGAAGATAAAATGCAAGCACTCCAAGCCGGCTTTCAAAAGCATCTTGCTAAACCAATTGAACCAGATGAGTTGGTAAAAATGGTCGCTGAACTTGTAAACTTATAAGCAGCCTCGCCTACATTTAGAAAAAATGCCTTTAAGCTATGCACGGTGTCTACCCCAAGGCTTAATCAACAAACTCACCCCAACAGCCCAAGCTACAGAAGCCGTCCAGCCTGCTAAAATGTCGCTGGGATAATGAACTCCCAAATACAACCGCGTCCAGCCAATCGCTAACACAAACAGACTTCCGGCAATTATAACCAGCCAGCGCCAACGACTACCCCATGTTAAAATCACTAAAACTGCCACTAAAGTCATACTCGACATCGCATGACCGCTGGGGAATCCGTAGTCAAACTCTGGTGCTGGGGAAACCCACAAATGAGGACGCACGCGATGCAGCAAAACCTTCGCCGTTCGGTTGATGATGATGCTGCCTAACAACGTGGTAATTAAGTAGATTAGCGATCGCCACCGACGACGCAAAAATAAAGCGATCGCGATCGCACTCGCAACCGGAAACACACCCCAAAATACCCCGAATTTAGTCAGCGTCCCCGCAAAAACATCAAGGGATGGTCTAGCCGTCGAGTGAATTGCTAACAAAATCGGCACATCCCACCGAAAGCCACCTTCATTCTCCCAAACATCTTCCGCTAGTTCCCCAAAAACTTGTAAGGGTAAATAGACTCCGATTAATAAAAGCAGCAAAGACGCACGATGGGCAACGATCAGCCGCTTGAAAAAAGTCAAGAAAGACTGAAAACGTTTCCAATTAAACTTGAAATTTATCGGCATTATTATACCATAAGCCTGTTATAAGCATCAGGATTTATCGCTTTTTTTAGCGTCGTTAATACCTGTTTTACACCCAAAACAAGTTTCAAACACGAAATCTCCATTTCTCTTAACGCTTGTGCGTTAACAACGACAAATAAGTTGCTCGATATCTCTGCTCTGGGCGGAGAAAATACTTACTTGATAAAATTTTGGTTGCATAATTTACCAATAATTTGCTCTAGGCTTACGGCATCAATAATTCAGTTAAGCCTAAACTTCAATAAACGCAAGAATCTTACTTTTCTTCATTGACTGGTTCTACCTTAGGTTAGGTTTTTGGCTGTAACTTTAGAAGGTTGTTTGATGTAACTTAACAAGCAGAAAATGTTAAATGAAAATTCGGAGATTGGCTGATTGGTTGATGTATAAAAATGGGATGGAAACTCTCGCAGTAGTCCACACCCTCGCGAAAAATTATAGGTAAGTCATGCGAATTTTAATTGCTTACAAAGTTACTGAAGATATTCTACAAGACATCCTTGATGATAATATTATCTACCGACCTGACTTACAAATTAAAGGAAGCCGTTTCATAGGCAAGACTTTGATTGAACTGAAACCGGATGTTTTGATTGTCCAAGAATTGCCAACAGAGCAGGCTATTAGAAGTTGGGAATCCGCAATGCCCGATAAAGAGCGGTTCATTGTGCAAAAAGTTAACAGCCTCCAGGCACTAGATGCGCGAGAGTTATGGTTTGCAGGTGTCCGGGTTTTTCCTTCTGTGCCGAACGAACCGAAGATTCATGACGATATTCAGCCGTTGAGCCAGGATGTCGCGGATTCTCCTTCTGTGCCGAACGATCGCATCCATGCCGATATTTTGCCGTTGAGCTTGGCTGAACGCATCAATACCGAACGACTCGTGCGTGTGTTGGATAATAAAAGTGTCGTTTATACAAGGCAAAAAGTATCTGTTGCGATCGTCTCGAGGCGATCCCGACCACCAGGGGCGGCAAATTGATTATCGCAGGAGGACACAATACGGGGGGCTTTGCGGAATCGCCGGCGATCGCTCTTGCGGTGCTGGCTTCACTGAGAGGGGAATTCCATCGTATGCATACTTTGTATCATCCGAACCGTTTTGCCGACTTGACTGCAACAGCATCTGACTTGACCGTGGTAAATGGCTTTTCCGAAAAAGCGCCACAATCTATAGAATTAGGGCATGTCTACACTCAACCAAAGCAATCAACTACATTGACATAAGAAAACGCCAAAAAAATGCAAGAAATTGGCGATCGCTCCTTTGGGAGTAGAGCAATTCCCAAGGTAAACTCAGCACTTTTAGACTATCCGAAGTAACCACCAGTTCCCAGTGATTCAGCCTTTCGTAATATCAAGTCCGCTCAATCGCGATCGCCGCACTCGTGGCAAACTAATTATAAGTGATTAAGCGGACATGATATTGCAAACATCAGGATTTATCGCTTTTATCATCTCCCAACATTTTCAGTAATTTTCTCGCAACTAGAACCCCTACGACTCCTGCGCCAACTATTTCCGCTGTCCGCACAACTGTTTTACCCACATTATTTGGGTCCATGTGGTCGTGAAAAATCTCTTCATTCAGCCATTCTGTGGTAGCTTTGAAGTTGTGAATTGGCGTTGGTAATAATTCTAAATAAGTACCTTGACGAATTAAGTGAGCAGCTTCGCCCTTAACTTCAAAAACGTTGTAAATGCTAGCGGCAGCATCATCTAAGCCGAGTTTGAGTAGAGTGCCGCGTAAGTTAACTCTAGCTGCTTTTAGCTCATTGCCTAAAGCGCGAGCTTTCAGATTATAAGCGATCGCCGCTCCCTGCTGATACGCTACCTGTGCCGTGGCTGGTAGGGAACTGTTCTGTACAGCTGCACAATCACCGCCTGCAAAAACTTCTGGAAAGTCGAGCAATTGCAATGTCGGGGTGACTAAAAGACGACCATGTTTGTCACGATGCTCGTTTGACACTGCCAAATCTTTAATTAACGGATGAACAGATGTGCCAGTAGTCCAAATTGTCGTAGCTGCTGCAAGCGTCTCTAATTTGCCATCGCGCTTGTACTCAACTGAGTTTGTTTGAATCGCTGTGGCTTCTGCTCCCAACAGCATTTCTATTGGCAGGGTGCGTTTTTTTAATTCTACCTCAGCAATTTCACGCAAATGACTGTTAATATCGTGATTGAGGATTTGTTGACCGTGATTGAGCAGTACCACACGGATTTCTTGAGAATTGCCACCCAAAGCAGCATACCAATGCGGTAGCAAATCGGCTAAAGTGGCTGCCATTTCTACACCTGAAGCACCACCACCAACTACGGCTACTGTTAATAATTTGCGACGTTGTTCTGCATCTTCGATTTTAACAGCTTGTTGCAAACACTCATGTAAATGACGCTCGATAGCGATCGCATCTTCTGTTGTCCAGAAAGGCAACGCATAATTTTTCGCTCCTTCAACATGCAAATAGCTAGTGACGCTACCCAAACCCAAAACTAAATTACTGTAGTCGTAACACGTCCCCGAAGTTAATTTAACTTGCTTTTGATGTAGGTCAATCGATTCCACTGTATCTTGAACAAAAATTACACCACTACCCTTGAGCAAATCCTGAAAACGCGGTACTACTTGATTTGCATCCATTTCACCGCTGAAATACTCATAAAGTAACGGCTTAAAACAAAAGCGCTCCTCTCGATCGATCAGAATTACACTTCGAGGATAATGTTGATGGCTCAAATGTAAAGCTGTAAATAGCCCAGTAAAGCCACCACCGACAATCACAGTTTGATAAATTGGGTTCATAGGAATAAGCGGGATATGGGAAACGAGCGCGGCTTTAGCCCTGAGAGCGAAGCGGCACGAGCGGTTTTAACGCACGATCGTTTTAATTCGACCCATGATGCGGGTCTTCAATGTATTTTCTAATAGCTTCACTGCTAACATTACCAGCAGTGCTTACAAAATAGCTACTAGTCCATAAACTAGGCATTTTCAAGAGTTCTGGAAATTCTTTTCTTAGATAATAGCTTGAATGCCCCTTAAATGCTTTCACGACCAAGTGTGGTGTATCAGTAGGTTTGACACTTACAAACAAATGTATGTGGTCGGGTGCTACCTCTAAAGCTAGGATATCCCAACCTTTTTCTATAGCTAACTCAAGAAATATTTGTCTAATTCTAGTTGATATCGCACCCGTCAAAACTTTACGCCTCCTTTTAGGAATCCACACGAAATGGTAATTAACCAAGAATTTAACGTGGTTATGTGTTTTGTAGTCCTCTTGCACCAGCATAAAAATAAAGTTGTTTTGTGGGTTGACATCTACTATATGAGAAGATTTTCAATTTCCACGGGTTCGACTGCTTCGGCAAGTTCAAAGCCAAAAATTCGTGAGTAGAAGTACAGTTCTGCATCTAGAGAACGTTTGATGTTTTGAGCATTCCGAAAGCCATGCTGTTCACCTTCAAAGGTAACATAGGCTACAGGCAACTTTTTACTCCGCAGGACTTCGACCATTGCATGGGCTTGATTGGGTGGGACAACCCGATCTTCCAATCCTTGAAAGAAGATGACCGGACAGGTAAGATGGTCTGTAAAGTAAATTGGCGATCGCTCCTGATAAAGTTGACGCTGCTGCGGGTAAGGACCTACCAAACGATCTAAGTACCGCGACTCGAATTTGTGCGTATCCCCTGCTAAGGCTTCCAAGTTACTCACTCCGTAATAACTTGCCCCTGCTTTGAATGTGTCGCGCATTGTCAACGCACAGAGTGTGGTATATCCACCTGCACTACCACCAGAAATTGCTAAGCGATCGCCGTCTACCTCTGGTCGTTCCACCAGATAACGCGCACAAAACACGCAATCATCAACATCTACAATTCCCCAACGACCATCCAGTCGCTGCCGATACTCGCGCCCGTAACCTGTGCTACCGCCGTAATTCACATCAACAACTGCTATTCCCCGACTCGTCCAGTACTGAATTCCATAATTGAGGCTACTGGAAGCTGCTGATGTTGGACCACCGTGACTTTTAACTAGTAGGGGAGGTTTCTCGCCAACAGGGGCAGTGTAATCGCGGTTCTGTGGTGGGTAATACAGGGCATACGCTGTCTGTCCGTTAGATGTTGGGAACTCAATTGCCTCAGGTGCTGAAAGATAACCTGTGTCAATTGTCGCATTAGTGGAGCGGCGTAGCACCTCAAGTTCTCCTGTTTGCAAGTCCATTTGGACAAGAACTCTTGACTGGGTTGCAGAAGCACCGAGAAACACGGCTTTTCCAGGCGAGGCTTGCACAGAATCTATTTCCGTGTAGGGAACTTTTAATGTTTGCAGTTTACAACTGAGAGTATCAAGGCTTGCTAAGTGCCAAGTCCCCTGCTGAGTATAAGAGCAAACAATCCTGTGAGTTGACTCGAATGCATAGGTGGACATCCCCAAGACCCATTGCGGTTTGCCAAACTCAGCCTGCATTCGAGTCAGCGGTTCTACATTTTCATCCCTCCAGCGATAGAGATTCCACCAGCCAGTACGGTCGGAAATAAAGTATAAGTTGCCATCCAAAGACCACTCTGGTTGGAAGATTGATTCATCTGCACTGCCAGCAACTCGTTGGCTGTGTCCCACAGAACCGTCTGCGTTCAATTCCCCTACCCACAGTTCTGTACCATCCCACGGCATATTTGGATGGTTCCAAGTCAGCCAAGCTATGCGATCGCCATCGTGACTGAGGCGCGGCGAGGCATAAAAGTCGTTTCCTTGAACCAGCACAACAGGGTGGACATCCCCCTCCAGTCCAATACTCACTAATGTGTTGATTGGTTCGCGTCCGGCAACAGTGGTATCTTCGCACACACAAATAATTCGTTGCCGTTGCCGGTCAAACACGCCGTTTGCATAGCGCATAGATGCTACAGGTGTGACAGGTTGTGCCTCTTTCCCAATCTCTTGACGGTAGAGGCGTTGATCGGCCTCGTTGGAAAAGTAAACAGTGCCGTCAGCTACAAGAAAAGAACCACCCCCGTACTCATGGACGCGGGTACGCACGTTAAACTTAGTAGATGTCATATCTTGAGGAGAACCATCTACACTCCATCGCACGATCGCAGTCCGACCTTGTTCCCTCGGTCGCAACTCACTCCAGTAGATGTCTTTGCCATCCAGAACAATCTGCCCTAATCCAATATTTTGGGACGTTATCAAGTCAGTTGTGATGGGCGATCGCCAAGACCCGTAACGTGCTACTTGCTGTTTAATCATGCACAATACGCTAGAGCGCTCCCTAATATAATGTTACCTTTATCGAAGTTAACAATTCTACCAAGTTCGAGGACATCCCCAACAATATTTTCAAATATTTTTGCTAAGCACCAAGTATGCGCATGTTTGACTTGTCATACCGTTTCTTTGTGAAGCTGCGCCAAATTATCTCTATACCTCTTCTCTTCGCGTTCTTCTCCTGTCGGAGAGGCTTCGCCAACGCGTCTTTGTGGTTCGTTTTTATTTCTTGCGCGTCAGCGCATCTTCATACAGAATTGGTATCAGAGGATCGCGGTTAGGCGATCGCCATCTCAGGATCGCTAATGTCAACATGCAGGTGACAGCCAAAGATCATCAATTCGCGGGTGAGTTGTTGATAATCTCGCATCAAATCCTTGATAACGTTCTTTGGGCGTAATCTGCTGTTGTTCCCACGATGAAAATGGGTGCGTCCGCAGGTGCAAAGGCTGCCGGGAAACCCTTGCGGCAACAGCGAGTGGGGGGAACCACGGCAGATGCACGGCTGTCGGCTCCGCCGACGGCAGGTGCTTTGGTTGCCGGGAAACCCGGACAACGCACTGCAGGACCTTGGCGGAGCGCCTCTCACGAGTGGGAGAAGACCGCGCTGCCGATGCCTACGCACTGCCTCCCCAATCCCCCTACTTATACTGTTAAAAAGAAAACAATTAAAGCAATGCTTAGTCCAACAGCGAAAAAGATAGCATATTCAACTTTGCGACTAAAAAATCCTACAGCAGCGATCGCAGCGATAGCAAGAACAGTAATGCCAACGTATTGCCAAACTTGCAAACCATGAGCAATCAAAGGATCTTTTCCGGATGATGTCTCTGGGGGCTGAGTTTCTAAAATTGCGCCTAGAAGCCGATTTATCGCTGACAATACTTGAATTGATATCATAAAACTGCTTAATAAAGTTGATAAATTCAAAGACCAAAAGTTTTTCGTCCAAATCTTGACCTACACAATCTAAATTTCTACGCTTGCCATAGGTAAATCAGCGAAAACAGAATAACCCAAATCACATCAACGAAGTGCCAAAATAGAGTAGTTGCACTGACACCAAAGTGACTTTTGTTGTAGTTACCGCGAATAAAAGAGCGGGCAAACATAATCGTCTGTAGAACCACACCACTAAAAACGTGTAGACCGTGAAAGCCTGTCAACACATAAAACGTTCCGCCAACCAGCCCCGTAGTTAACCCAAAATCGAGATTCCGCCACTCAATTCCTTCACCAACCAAGAAGTAAATTCCCATACCAGAAGTCAACAGCCACAGCCTGCGAAATTTTTTGATTTTATTGCGCTTGAGGGCGTTTTCTGCTGCTTGGATGACGAAGCTACTTGAAAGCAGTACCACCGTATTAATAATTACAAATGTAGACAATTCCGGTCCCTTGACACCGGGCGGCAACCAGTTGGGATGTGTCAACCGTAGAGCAATATATGTAAAGAAAAAGCTGAAAAAAACTATGCTCTCCGACAGTAAAAACACGGTAACGCCGAACATTCCTTTACCATGATGATCGTGAGACAGTCCCCCACCAATCGGCAGAAACCGCTTCAGCCAATTCGGTAAAGACCCGTGCAAGCGATCGAAACGGATAGGACTTTCATCTACATGTATAGGATTTGGCATAACTCATGGGATTTTGGATTTTAGATTGCCCCCACTCCCCCACTCCCCCCCTCTACTCCTGAGCGGCTGCTTCCGGCGCCTCTAATGACGTATCGTTGTAGTTGTAAGGTGGCTCATTCACAACAGGAATTTCCTCAAAGTTCTCTTTTGGTGGTGGTGAGGAAGTCTTCCACTCCAACCCTGTAGCGTGCCAGGGATTATGAGATGCCAGCTTGCCCAATAGTAAAGAACTTATCATATTGGCGATGAAAGGCAGCGTAGACATCCCCAACAAAAAACCCCCAAGGCTGGCAACGATATTCCATCCCTGATACTGCGGATCGTAGGAGGAAACTCGGCGCAGCATTCCTTGTAAGCCTAAAGGATGCATCGGGAAGAAGGTGAGGTTCGCACCGATAAAGGTCAAAAAGAAATGTATCTTGCCCCAGCCTTCAGCGTACATCCGCCCGGTTATTTTCGGAAACCAAAAATAAATCGCCGCAAAAATTGCCATCGTGATGGTGTTGTGGACGACGTAGTGAAAGTGACCCACCACGAAGTAAGTGTTGTTGACGTGAATATCAAACGGCACGCTTGCCAGCATAACCCCAGTAATTCCACCGAAAACAAACATGACTGCACCTCCCAAAGCAAATAGCATCGGGGTCAAAAGGTGCAGTCTGCCATTCCAGACCGTAGCAGTCCAAGCGAATACTTTTACACCAGTAGGTACGGCGACCAACATCGAGGAAACCATGAAGAGTATCCGCATCCAGTTGGGCGTAGCGCTGGCGAACATATGATGTACCCAAACGAAGATGCTGACCAAACCGATTCCGAAGGAGGCGATCGCTACTGATCGATAACCAAACAACGGATTCCGGGAAAAGGCGGGGAGGATTTCCGCAAAAATACCGAAGGCGGGTAGCGCCATCACGTAAACTGCCGGATGGGAGTAGAACCAAAACAAATGCTGATAGATGATTGGGTCGCCATCCTGCAACGGTTTGAAGAAGTTTGTCCCGAAAGTGAGGTCAAAAAATAACAGTATAATTGCGCCTGTGAGGGAAGGCAGGCAAAACAGTTGTAGCAACTGAGCGCTAAGAACTGACCAGACGAAAATCGGCATCCGAAAAAACGTCATACCCGGCGCCCGCATCCAAACGATAGTGGTAATGAAGTTGACACCCCCCATAATTGATGAGATGCCCAGCAGCGCTACACTCAGTATCCAAATTGACTCTCCGTTGATGGGATAACCGGTTGGGTTTTGGATGCTTATTGGTGGGTAAGACCACCAGCCAGCTTGTGCCGGACCGCCTTGCACTAAGAAACTTGATAATAACAAGATACCTGCTGGGGGAATCATCCAGAAAGCGATCGCATTCAAAACTGGAAACGCCATATCTTTTGCCCCAATCATCAGCGGCACTAAATAGTTGGCAAGACCGGCATTAAATGGTATAATCCATAAAAAAATCATCACCGTGCCATGCAAAGTGAATAAGCCATTGTAGAGAGAGCGATCGACCACATTTGATTCCGGGGTAAGCAGTTCGCCACGGATAATCATCGCCAACAGCCCGCCAATCAAAAAGAAAATGAAGGTAGTCACCATGTACTGGACACCAATCACTTTATGGTCGGTGCTGAAGCTGAAATACTCTTGCCAGTTTGTATCAGGTTGGCGATCGCGATTTTCCGAGGCAGTATTTTCTATCGAATTTGTCATAAAGTTGCTTTTTTATTTGCCTTTCGCAGCTTGAGAAAGCCACTGACTATAAGCTTCACTTGAATCAACATATACATCCGCTTGCATTAAGGCGAAGTTGGTACCACTAAATTGAGAATCACGCAGCCGATATTTGCCTATTTGGGTGGGTGTTAACACAATGTCAATGTTGCGGTTGGGTACGATGTCCTGCTTCAGACGGAACTCAGGGATGTAGAAACCGTGAATCACGTCCTGTGAATGCAAATTTAGGCGGGTGCGTTCATTTACTACTACGTGCAATTCGTTACTAATCACATTATTTGGATAGCGGAAAGACCAAACCCACTGTTTGGCGATAACTTCAATATTTTCCGCAAGCTGATTAATGTCACTTTTGACTGTTGCAGCGGTAGCAGGTTCTTGCAGTATGTGCAGATGCACTATTGGTGTCAGACCCTCAATATCTAATTGCTGATAAATGTTGTAGCTTTGCGCTGCGAGCCACAACACCAGTAGAGTTGGGGTAACAGTCCACAAGATTTCTATCCTCGCATCACTTCTGGCAGGATGACCGTGACTCCAGTCTCCCCTAGGCGCACGACAGGTAAGAAGCGAATACCCTATGATGCCAGTAATTCCCAAGAAGATGAACGCTCCCACCGAGGTGAGAAAGCTGAATATATCATCAACCCGTTTCGCTTCTGCGGTTGCTTGAGTAGGCATCCACGAGTAAGCTTGATGTCCGATCCAACGAGCTATTATCATAATCGCTGCGATAAAAGCAGCTAATAACAGAGAATTGAAAATTTTTCTCATAAATATTTTTTTAAGTAGATACACGCTTGCAGTCAGGTTACTTTAATAACAAGTTTGGGTTTTCGCCTTGCCGAACCAAACCCGCAGCAGTATTGTGAATTCCGAACTCGTCTCCCATTTGCGCCCCTAGTGTTCCGTGGACGTATAAAATGCCCAGTATCGCAATCCCTGCCAACAAATAGCTCCACTGCACCTGTCTGGGGCTATCCTTGCGCCAACGGTAGCGCTGCAATCCTCTCCATACAGTCATGCCAACAATAGCGGCTAACAGCAACACTCCACCCATACCATGTAAAAGCATAGTTGCACCAGCCCCTAACCCCCAAGCACTTTTTATATCAGTTGGCGGGTTTGCCAGCATCATCTCGAAAAAGCCTGCTGCTACGGTAAAAAATGTCACAACTGCACCAGCTAGCAAATTGTACCAACCGACATCAAAGAATTGCGATCGCACAGTTGGAATTGATAAAAATTTCAGAATCGGTTTTTCTAACGGAAAAAGTGTTCCAGCTATATCAAAAATAATCGCAATAATAAACAAACCTAAGGTTAGATGCACCAATTGCGGATGAATTGGCATCTCATACGGCAGTTGGTTTGCACCTAGCTTGAACCACAAAGAATCAATGAGTTGTGAGTTCATCGTAAAACCCCTTTTTTCGCAGCTTCCACAACTGGTTCCACATGCAACCCGTATACCCAAACCAATTGAGTCCCTAAATAAACTTGTAATGACACCAGGCAAATTAAAAACGTAGCTACACCCAGATAAGCAACAGGTATATTTAAAGGATCGCGGGTACGAATGAAAAAGCGCCATGCTGTAATCGCAACAAGGATCGCTGCCAGCGACCAGCCAGTAATTGTGTGCGAATTTAGTATTGGCTGGACTGAAGAGTAAGGTTGCGCCAAACCAGCTTCAAACTGACCAAAGATGACAGCCACGAAAATCGAAACCGAGGCAACAAACATATTCCAGAAACTCACCTCGAACAAACGCACGTTGCGGCTAAAGTAGCCTACCACATCGCAGAAGAACGAAAAAAACACCATCGCAATCACAAAATGGACAACGATGGGATGCATGGGATCGGGGTACGGTAGATTCTCGTTATTTAAAGGTAGAATTGGCATCGCTTGCTCCTGATGTCCAAAAGACACTGCGCCTGCATCTGATAGCTCATACTTGTTGAGAATTGCTCGTTTAACTTTTTTTTGAGACTTTTGCCAAAGCTGACATCTTGCAGCTGATGCCCATATCTTATGTCTGGATGCCACATGTTTCAAGAAGAGCATTACCGCAAAGGTGCGATCGTTGAGTCATATAAAACCAAAAGTACACCAAAATCACTTTAATTGAGCCAATTTTTGTTTCAGGTAAATAGCAGAAGTAGAGGCGTTCCGGACGGAACGTCTCTACAATAAAGGTTTTAGATTGTAATGCGATCAATCTACTTTCTTCAAAAGCGGGTAACGCGATTCGAACGCGCGACATTCACCTTGGCAAGGTGACGCTCTACCACTGAGCTATACCCGCAACTTGCATATAAATATTATAATTTCACATTAATCAGAATTTGTCAACACCTTAATTAGTTAAAAGTCAAAAGTCAAAAGATTCTTGACTCTTGACTCTTGACACCCTTAGACGTGTTCTTGTGACTCGGCGGCAAATTCACCTAAGCTGGCACTTTTAAAAGACGGAGGCAAAGATTGAGAATTCCGATATGGCTCTGCCAGGTTAGAGCGCAAATTCCGCATGAGGCTAGCCATTTCCAAGGCACTCATGGCGTATTCCCAACCCAAATTACTTTTAATACCTGCCCTTTCTAAAGCTTGTTGCATCGTGTCCGTTGTCAAAACGCCAAAAACTACCGGAACGCCAGTTTGAAAGGCAGCAGCGGCAATACCTTTAGCTACTTCAGAGGATACGAAATCAAAATGAGGCGTTTGCCCTCGGATAACAGCACCCAGACAAATTATTGCATCATATCTTTGAGAAAGCGCCAGCTGACGAGCCACTACTGGCACTTCAAAACTGCCGGGAACCCAAACATAATCTACTTGAGTTCCTTGGGGATTGACATCTACGCCGTGGCGTTTCAAGCAATCTTGACAGCCTTCTAGCAGCTTACTGGTAACGAGGTCATTGAATCGACCAATAACCACTGCAAACCGCAAAGGTTCTGTCTGAGTAAAAGTTCCCTCGAAAACTGCCATAACTGCCTCTTAATCAATCAACTATACATATCAGCCAATATACATTTCTTATTTAAAAGTAGAGCAGCAGGAAAGTTTGGGAGATGGGGGGAGGGGAGAGGGGGAGAGGGGGGGACAAGGAGAGGGGGAGGACAAGGGGGAGGGGGAAGCAGGGGAAGAAATTTCTCCTTGTCCCCTTGTCCTCCTTGTCCTCCTTGTCCCCTTGTCCCCTTGTCTCCTTGTCTTTTTGTCCCCCTCTCCCTCTGATGAAGCAAATCTTTATACTATTTGCCAGCGCACACTAGTAGTCGCCTATACCACAAAAAAGTTTAATAGACCAACTAAAAACACTAAGGCAAACCAGACTCCAGAACCGATCCAAAGTAGCTTTTTCGACTCATTCCAATTTTGCGGAGTGGCATAAGCTACCGGAACACCAACAACCATGACAAACGACAACGCAACCAGCGCGACTAATGCAGCTTGAAATATAATGGTCATTTTTCCTTCTCACTTTTACAGCTAAATACTAAAGATAGAATATCGTGAAGTACCCCAACCAGATCGCGCTGAGATTTTGATTCTCCCAAAACTCATTGAAATCCGGGACGGTCTTATTCGTCTGTTGAGTTTCCCGTCTCAACCGCCGTTGCCACGTTAGGCATCCCTATTTCTAGGAATTCGTCACTCAAGACGATAATGGTCTTATACAGCGTCCACAGGCAGCCGCCCTGCTTCCCAAGGCAGATATTGTTTTTTAACGAGGTTCACCATGATTGTCAAGAATCAGGGGGTAAACCCATTCCCCCTTTCTCACGATAGTTACCGTGGTAAGCGTTCTACCGCTACTGTTACCTTTGTTGACTGCCGTGTGGGTGGGTCATCGACCATTGAAATACTACCATCAAATGAATGCGAAACCACTTCATACTAACAACTCAATAGCGCTGCGCTGAGGAGGAAAAAGGAGGCGATTAGTTAAAGAGCAACACTTAAAATCTTTCCCAGCTGTAAGCTAGTAGCAATTGTAAGCATTTAGTCATTAGTCTAAAAATTGATCCTTGACTGTTGACTATTGACTGTTGACTATTGACTCTTAACTATGGACTTAATTCTTTGCCACACTACAGCTGATTTTGATGCGTTAGGAGCAGCGGTAGGGCTAACGCGCTTGCTACCAGGAAGCTTGATTGTGCTGACTGGCGGTTCTCATCCACCTGTAAGGGATTTTTTGGCGTTGCATCGCGATGAATATCCGTTGATTGAACGGCGTTCGGTCAATCCAGAAAAAATTCGCTCTATAAGCGTGGTGGATACGCAACAACGCGATCGCCTGGGTAAAGCTGCCGAATGGTTAGATTTACCCAACTTAAAAGAAATCATAGTTTATGACCATCACATCGGGCAAGAATCAGATATTCCCGCCACGGTCGCGCATATTTCTTCTGTCGGAGCCACCACAACTTTAATGGTGGAACTATTACAAAAGCAAGAAATTTCCCTCACTCCTGCCCAAGCCACTGTCATGGCTTTGGGTATTCATGTTGATACTGGCTCTCTCACCTTTGACTCTAGCACCCCGCGAGATGCTTTAGCTTTGGCTTGGTTGATGCAACAAGGCGCTAGCTTGTCGGTAATTGCTGAGTATCTAGATCCGGGTTTATCCGTACAATTGCAGCAATTGTTAACTCAAGCTATAGACAAATTGCAATCTATATGCATACGGGGATATGCGATCGCCTGGGTGATTCTGAAAACAGATAAATTTGTGCCTGGGTTATCAAGTCTTGCCTCGCAGCTAATGACGTTAACCGAAATTGATGCTTTACTGCTGGCAAATGAATATCCAGCGGAAAACGAATCGCGGTTAACCGTGATTGGGCGATCGCAAATCAAGAACGTTAATCTTCACGAATTATTTGAACCTTTAGGCGGTGGCGGACATTCTCAAGCTACATCGGTCAACCTGCGCGGAGTAGATCCACAAGTCATATTAAACCAACTTATTGACAGCATAAAAGCTAATATTCCTCATCCTCCCACAGCGAGAGATTTAATGTCCTCTCCAGTCCGCACCATCCTTCCAGAAACTACAATCGAAGAAGCACAGCGCATTTTGTTGCGCTACGGACATTCTGGTTTATCTGTCGTCGATGCTGAAGCACAATTAGTAGGTATAATTTCTCGCCGAGATTTAGATATTGCTTTGCATCACGGGTTTAGTCATGCACCAGTTAAAGGCTACATGACAACTAACCTGAAAACAATTACACCAGATACGACACTCCCCGAAATCGAAGCGCTGATGGTGACATATGATATCGGACGCTTACCAGTGTTGCAAGATAAGCAATTATTGGGAATTGTCACCCGCACTGATGTTTTGCGGGAATTACATCAAGGGGAAGAAAGAGGAGGGGGGGAGAGGGGGAAGGGGAGAGGGGGGGAAAGTATTGTTATTTCTCAATTGCAAGATAAACTTGCGCCGCAACTTTGGCAATTACTTAACTTAGCATCAAAAGAAGCAGAAAAACGCGGTTGGCATCTTTATTTAGTTGGGGGTGCGGTGCGAGATTTATTATTAGCTGAAGAATCTGCAAGTGCTTTGATGATTAAAGATATTGACCTTGTAGTTGATGGCTTTCACAAATCAGCAGAAGTCGGTGCTGGTGTAGAATTAGCACATACGCTTCAGCAAGTTTATTCTAATGCACGTTTAGAAATTCATGGCGCTTTTCAAACTGCGGCTTTGCTGTGGCATAATGACCCAGAATTAGACTCTTTGTGGGTGGATATTGCTACTGCTAGAACTGAATTTTATCCTTATCCGGCGGCGAATCCGGAAGTAGAAGCGAGTTCGATTCGTCAAGATTTGTATCGACGAGATTTTACGATTAATGCGATCGCGCTACGATTAACTTCTCCCCGCGCTGGTGAATTACTCGATTTTTTCGGCGGTTTGCTAGATTTACAAGCAAAGCAAATTCGCGTTTTACACGTCAACAGTTTTATCGAAGATCCGACGCGCATTTATCGCGGTGTCCGCTTTGCTGTACGCTTTAAATTTCAAATTGAACCGCAAACAGAAGCGTATATTCGTTATGCGATTAACAGCGGCATTTACGATCGCACTGTCCAACAAAATAGCAAAACTCCAGCTTTACAAACTCGACTCAAAGCCGAATTAAAGCATATCTTAGAAGCGCATTATTGGAAAGATGCTTTACAGTTACTCGATAATTTAGGGGCGTTGCAATGCATTCATCCTACACTAAAGTTAGATGAAGAATTATTGCGGCAATTACGTTTATTAGAACGCTGTTTGCGACGATTTGATACTCAGCAAAGTTTGATTCACTGGCAAATGCGTTTAGAAGCTATCATCGCCCATCTAACACCAGAATATCGCGGTAAGGTAGCAAAAAATCTGCAATTTCCAGAAGATAGTATCAAAAGGTTAGAAAATTTAACATCTGCTGAAGCTGAGGTAATGACATTATTACCAACTTTCCAGCGTCCGAGTCAAGTAGTGCAATTGCTGCGAAAATATGACTTACCAATGTTAATTTTAATTGCGGTGCAAAGTGCGCGATCGCTCCGGCGGAAAATTTGGCAATATTTGACAGTATGGGCTAACGTTCAGCCGATTTTGAATGGCAATGATTTAAAAAGATTGGGGTATAAACCGGGACCGCAATTTCGGCAAATGTTGGATGATTTGCTTGCTGCTACATTGGATGGAGTTGTAGGCGATCGCATTTCTGCTGAGGAATTTTTATTACAACATTATCCAAGTATAAATCATACATAATTATGCACTTACTAGCTTACTCACTATCATCAGAAGTGTCTTCAACAATATGATTGTCAGTAGGTTTGATAGCTTGCATAACCTGTTGAACTATCTTTGGGTGTAAAACTTTGCCTGAATGAAAAGGAATCACAACCCTAACGTCCTCTAAGCGATAAACTCTATGACTGCCTTTGCTTCTAATCTGGATAAAGCCAGCATCTAATAAGAGTTTTTCCGCTTCCTTAGGATTGAGACGCGGTTGTTTAGGCAACTTGCACCTCTAAAGTCATAGTTAGTATTTCCTTGTTTAAAAGTGCCTGTTTTTCTGACTCTGATAAAGTTTCTAGATAAAGTTCAACTGCTTCTGTGATATTTTCTCTTACCTCTTCTAGAGAATCTCCTTGAGATTGACATCCAGGAAGTTCTGGACAATAAGCATAATATCCATTCTCATCTTTTTCGATAATAATATTTGTTTTGTAAAGCATATAAATCATCTCCTTTTTTTAATAATATCATATAGATATTAATATGCGATCGCCTGTAGATTTAGGTATTGCTGTTAGAGGCAATATTGGAAGCATCTGCTCTCCAAGATTAGAATTGCAGTTAAAATCAACATCAACAGATGTCCTTGATGAAAACGCTATCCGCTACCCCATCAAACTGAAAAATTATGATGATTTAAGAATAACCAACTTTGCCATTCCTAGAATTTTAGTTGTAATTTTGATACCTGAGAACCTAGCAGACTGGTTGCAACAGTCTGAACAAGAACTTTGTATGAAGTATTGCGGATATTGGGTATCACTGCGAGGAATGCCCCAAACCCAAAATTCAACAACTGTGACTATCACGATACCAAAAACTAATCAATTCACAGTCGTTGCTCTTCAGTCAATTATGCAAGGCATTGGTCAAGGAGTAAAACCATGAAAGTGACGGTACGGGATGCGTCCATTCTTAAATGCGTAGAACCACAACAACTAAAGAATTACCTACTTTCTTCAGGCTGGCATGAAGACCGCCCCTTTCTTGATAATGCCACTATTTGGCTAAAAAATGTACCATTAGGGGGCGAATTTGAAATTTTGCTACCTTTGCGCCAAAGTTTAGGTGATTACGCTGCAAGAATCAGCGATGCTATCAAAATATTAGAAGAAGTAGAGAATCGTTCTCAAATAGAGATTTTAAGTGAACTTATTGAGAATGTCCCAGATATTACAATTTCAGGTATAGTTACGCAGATTAAAACTCCAGATGTTGATAAATTAAGTGGAGAAATTACATTACAAGGCGTTGTTTTTGATCGGCTGCGTAAAATTAAAACCGAACTTAATGAGCATGATTACATCTGGGCTATTAAAGCGTATCAAGAACGCTTACCAGTAAAAATTACTGGTGATTTAATCAAAAATAACAATACGTTTATTTTGAAACATTCTCGGAATTTTAAATGTTGCATAGAAGCAGAATAACTAAGTAGTCTAAATCAAATTTATACTAAATTAGTAACGAAGGCGGGGTAAACCATATTCCTTAATCACTGCAAAAGCATTATTTTCGATAATATTCTCAAAAAACAAAGCAATCCAAGGATTTTGAGAAAGTGCAATCACAATGCGACAACCGAGGCATACTTAAGCATAAATTATGCTTCACCCATTGGCGGATGTCGCTTTAATAAAAGCCCAGTACTAAAAGCAGAAGCGGTAAAGCAGACAGGCAAGCTATAATTCTCTTGCGGATGAGCGTAACAAAAATTTATGAGTAACCCCCTTGTGCAAGCCTTTTTCGTTGGTAGAGCGGTAGCGGAAATCCTGAATGAGCGCGTAGAAGTCGCTATAACCGACGCTTTGAGTGAACTTGGTAAATTTGATGCTGAAGCTAGAGAGCAGCTGCGATCGTTTACAGAAGAAGTTTTAGAGCGGGCAAATCAAGCCGCAGAAGCTGCGGGTGCTAGTACATACACTACAGGAAGTACACAAACTGGTTCTACTTCAGTTGATGTGCAAGCAACGATTGATGAACTGCGAGCAGATATTGCTCTGTTGCGAACCGAATTACAACGATATCGCAGCAATTTTGCTGGGTAGGAGTTAGGAGTTAGTAGTTAGTAGTTCGTAGTTAGGAGTTAGGAGTTAGGAGTTAGTAGTTAGTAGTTATGAGGACAACCAACAACTAACAACTAACAATTCCCCAACTAACAACCAACAACTATCAACCAACAACTCAACAACTAAGAATTATTAAAAACAGTTTAGGAATCAGAGTGTCTTTTCTTCCTGGTAATTTAGTCAAAAACCAGCGGTACACACGGCATATGGAAAAGGGTTATTCAGATAAAGCATACCGTTGGAATCGCGATAACTACTCTAGTAGACGGCGCTTTGTAGACATTTGGGGTTTTGTCTTAACTTTGATGTTCAGGCTTTGGCTCTATAACAAATCTTGGAGTTATCCAGGTGGAGTCAGTGAGACAAAGCAAGCAGGCAGACGCAAGGCACAAGCGATTTGGATTCGCACTACCCTGCTAGATTTGGGTCCAACTTTTATTAAAGTTGGACAACTTTTTTCTACTCGTGCTGATATATTCCCGGTCGAATATGTCGAAGAATTGGCAAAGTTACAAGACAAAGTGCCGGCATTTAGCTATGAGAAGGTAGAAGCGATTATTGAGCAAGAGCTAGGCAAGAAAATTCCCGAACTTTTTCACAGTTTTGAGCCGATTCCTTTAGCTGCTGCCAGTTTGGGTCAAGTTCATAAAGCTGTGTTGCATTCGGGGGAATCTGTTGTTGTCAAGGTGCAACGTCCTGGACTCAAGAAGCTTTTTGAAATTGATTTAAAAATTCTCAAAGGCATTACACGTTATTTTCAAAATCATCCCAAATGGGGACGCGGACGAGATTGGATTGGTATTTATGAAGAGTGTTGCCGCATTCTTTGGGAAGAAGTTGATTATCTCAATGAAGGTCGCAATGCGGATACTTTTCGCCGCAATTTTCGCAGCTACGATTGGGTGAAGGTGCCGCGAGTTTACTGGCGCTACACTTCGCCGCGAGTGCTGACTCTAGAGTATCTCCCAGGTATTAAAATAAGTCAATACGAAGCTTTAGAAGCGGCGGGTATAGACCGCAAAGCTGTGGCTCGTCAAGGTGCGGAAGCTTATCTGCACCAGTTGCTTGATAATGGCTTTTTCCATGCCGATCCCCACCCTGGTAATGTTGCTGTCAGTCCGGATGGTTCTTTGATTTTCTACGATTTCGGGATGATGGGGCGGATTAAGTCCAACATTCGTGATGGACTGATGGAAACGTTGTTTGGGATTGCTTCTAAAGATGGCGATCGCGTTGTCCAATCTCTCATCGATTTGGGAGCATTAGCACCAGTAGATGATATGGGACCTGTGCGACGCAGTGTCCAGTATATGCTCGATCATTTCATGGATCAGCCGTTTGAGAATCAGTCTGTGGCATCAATTAGTGACGATCTTTATGAAATAGCTTACGATCAGCCATTTAGATTTCCCGCAACTTTCACATTTGTGATGCGAGCTTTCTCTACTTTAGAGGGAGTCGGTAAAGGCTTAGACCCAGAATTTAACTTTATGGAAGTTGCCAAACCATATGCAATGAAGCTTATGACGAATACGAATGGTAATGATGGCAATAGTTTTCTCAATGAATTAAGTCGGCAAGCAGCTCAAGTCAGCAGTACCGCATTAGGACTACCACGTAGATTAGAAGATACACTAGAAAAACTGGAACGGGGAGATGTGCGGGTACGCGTGCGATCGCCTGAAACAGATCGCCTGCTGCGCCGACAAAGCAATATTCAGCTAGGAATAAGCTATGCTCTGATTATCAGTGGATTTACTGTTTCTGCTACGATTCTCTTAGTGAATCATTATGTATGGTTAGCATTGCTTCCTGGTTTAATTGCTGCCGGAGTCTCAGTTGTGCTGATTCGCCTGCTTTTACGCCTCGACCGTAATGACCGTATGTATTAATTGTTGGTTGCAAAATTTTATGAAACTTAACTTTACCGGTGTTAGTGACCCCGGACTTATTCGTTCTAATAACCAGGATGCTTACTATATTGACCCAGAAGGACGATTTTTCGTCGTTGCTGACGGTATGGGTGGTCATGCAGGAGGCGAAGAAGCAAGTCGCATTGCAACTGGGCAAATTAAGGCATATTTGTCAGCAAATTGGGATTCTTCTAAACCTTGCGCCCAATTGCTAGAGGAAGCTTTAAACCAAGCAAATGATGCGATTTTGCACGATCAGCAAGATCACCAAGAACGCGCTGATATGGGGACAACGGTTGTAGCGGTGATTTTTCGCTCTGGAGAGCCACCTTGGGCAGCTCACGTTGGCGATTCGAGATTGTACCGTTTCCGCGATTCTAAATTAGCCCAGATAACTGAAGACCATACCTGGGTAGCACGGGCAATTAAAGTTGGTGATATCACCCCAGATGAAGCCCGCAATCATCCATTCCGTCATGTGTTATCGCGCTGTTTGGGACGTGAAGACCTACATCAAGTTGATGTGAGACAATTGGATATTCAATCAGGTGATCGCTTGCTATTGTGCAGTGACGGTCTAACAGAAGAGCTTATCGATGAAAAAATTGCTTATTACCTCCAACAAAGCCCTTTAATTGACAAAGCTGCGATCGCTTTAGTTGAAGCCGCAAAAGAGCAAGGCGGACACGATAATATCACCATTGTCATCGTCGCACTCGATTAAATTGGGAATTGGGCATCGCGCATTGGGCATTGGGGAGGCAGTGCGTTGGACGGGTTTCCCGGCTTGAAGCACCTGCCGTCATCGCGCATTGGGCTTTTCCTCTTTCCCCATTCCCCATGCCCCATGCCCCACTCCCCAGTTGGTACATATACTCAGCATTTTGTTCAGGTTGAGCTTTTTTTTTCTTGACAACTTGATACAAATAAATTTAGCCTCTGGATTTACTTCAGAGGCTAAATTTATCTAATTTGGTTAATTGACATCTTGCACTTTCTCTGGTATCGCGAATATAATTCACGATTACAGCCTTTAATCGTCCCTTTCCCCGGACGAAAAAAGGAAGTTATACCATTGCCACTTGCAAATCTCTGAATATTTCCGAAATCTGCTTCAACAGACTTGAGTTATATATCAGTAGGTGTAGATGCAAGATAAATCACCAAAAAATACCTAACTTGGGGTATGGGCAATCTGTCAAACAATTGTTATCTTTTTTAATACGGAGGAACAAATGTACGACAATTTGATGTCCATCTACTAACCGATTAGGGCTTCTGTAAACGACATAACTTGTATTCGTTGTCTTTTGGAGTTAATTATGAATCAGCCAATTGAATTATCCCTGGAACAGCAATTTAATATCCGCTCATTTGCTACTCAAGTGCAGCACATGAGCCACGAACAAGCTCAAGACTTTTTGGTTAAGCTTTACGAACAAATGGTTGTGCGTGAAGCAACTTATAAAGAGCTTCTCAAGCATCAGTGGGGCTTAGATTCCGGTTCCGCTATGGCATAGAGTAGTTCTCGTGTCGCAGTGGGCGACCTCCTTCTCTTGCTCGGTTCCAAGGAGGAAAAAAGCTGGGGATGTTTGGGGCGTCAACTCGATAGGCAACTCAAATCACACAATTAAAAGAGCGAAAACTCAACCAGAAAAGTATTATAACTACATTCTTGATGTAGTTTCAACTGATTGTAGTTTTTAGGTTAGCTTTGCATGTGCATTAAACAAATGTCATTAATTTGTTTTGCAGCACCCAGAGCAAAAATTACACGTTTATACTTACATTCATTCGCTGGATTCTCAAAGAGAGCAAACCGCAGCGTAAATCCAACCAGACTTTGCGAAAGCCATTTTTAACTTCACTATTTATATCTTTTATAACGATATCTTGCAAGTTACATATTTTCTTTACAAAAATTAATATTCACTCAGATTGAAACTTGGTCGCAAAGGTCGAACGGTGAATCAGTATCAATTAGTTCGAGCTTTGCCAAAATTTGCGGCTTAATCTTTTCATACTCGTTTTTGAGTAAATTTTTACTAATTTGCGGATCGACAGATGACACAAGTGTGGTGCTAATTGTTACCCATTGTTGAAGTCGTTGGCGTTGGGCGGGGGCGATGCTTGAAAATTGGATATGAGCACAACTTTGGGGAGCCTCCCGTGCGAAGAACAAAAGCCGATAGTGACCTGTATTGCCCAGTAAGCGGGTAATTTCTTGACCAACACTTGTTTTGAGGTCGAGATAATAAGGCAGCCATTTAGCACCATGTTTGCGGTTGTAAATGACGGTAATCCACAGCAGCATCGGGTGAGGAGAAGTAATAAAAAGAAATTGATTGTAACGAGTACAAATTAAGCGATTTTCAATTTCCTGTTTGGGTAACATCACCCACAGAGCCGGACAAATATTGCCATTGACACGGATGGGTTGGGGAAAAACAATATCGGCATTCGGTTTATTTTGGGGCCAAGAAGTGACACGAGCCAGTTCATCGGTTGAGAAGGACGGACGCAAATCTATCTTAGTCTTCGGCTCGAAAGAGGCTGGAACAGCAAGCAACTTAGTTGAAGCTTGGATATCTTGCTGAGTGCTAAGACTGTAACTTTGTTCTAGAGATGCCAAAACCTTGAGGATTTCACTGATATTTTGAGGACGCGAATTAACTGTTTTGGCTAGACAACTCATAATCAAATTCTCCAATTCCTTTGGTACTAAGTCTTTGGGCACAAATTCACTGAAAGAACGCGGTTGTTGATAGTGATGTACTTTATACCATGCTCCAAAAGAGTGTGTTGGTGCGGCTAGAGGCATTTTACCTGTGAGCATTTCAAACATCATCACGCCCAAACTATAAATATCTGAGCGGTTATCAAGTTCTTTGCCCTCCATTTGTTCTGGAGAAGAATAAGCCAGCGTACCTAAATAGTAGTTAGTATGATTGCTATCTGATTGTAATAACTTAGCAATTCCAAAATCGAGAATCTTGACTAACTCACCAAAACTAGGGTCACTAATCACCAGCATGTTGCTGGGCTTGATATCCCGGTGGATAATTGGGCAGACTTTACCATCAACTAAAATGCCATCATGAGCGCACTGCAACCCCAAACAGATTTGCCGCGTCATACTTAAAAAAGTGGGTAAAGTCATCTGTTGGTTGCGGATGACATGACTCAAGTTTTTTCCGTGCAGGTATTCCATAACGTAGAACGGGGTATTATTCTCATCTACGCCATAGTCCATCACGCGAACAATGTGGATGCTTTTTTGTCCGACTAAAGCACAAGTTTTTGCTTCTCGCTCAAAGCGGTCTTGCAATCGCATCTTTTCATTTTGCATTGATAAGGCGAGAAATTTAACGGCAACAGGTACACCTCCCAACAAAACGTCTTTCGCACGATAAACCCGACCCATTGCTCCAGTACCAATTAACTCCTGAAGCTGGTAACGTTTGCACAAGTAACGATTAATGTTGGGGTCTGACATAGAAAATTTGACTCTAATAAAACTACAATTGGGTGTAATACCTATCCGTTGGATAAGTAAGTATACGGGTTGGAAAGTTGAATCAAAAAAACCAATTAGTATATTTACTTTGATGTTTAGTACTATTGGGAGCTTTGACTCGGATTTATTTTGCCCAATCTTCACCCAATAATTATTAGTCATTAGGGATTTTTGGTTGTTATCTCTATGCTTGTCACTATCGGCAGAGAAAAACAGACAAATGTAACTAGTACCGCAAAATCATTTTGCTCAAAGCTACTAAATTACTTATTGAAAGCTATTGTAGCGATCGCTTGTCAGCGTAAATGCCTTTATTTTACCCAAGAATAAGCCGGCGTGATGTACCTTTTTGTTAGTTAGAATCAAGATAACCTTTGAGGTAAATAATATTATGAATTTATCTTTTTTAACATCTCCTCGCCGAAAGTCGTCTAAGTTGACTTATGATGTACTGATTGAAGATGAAAAATATGGTGGGTTTAGTGCAACGGTAATAGGTTTACCAGATTGTCAAGCCATAGGTGCTACTAAAGAAGAAGCTTTAACAAGTTTATATGAGCGCTTGACTGAGCGTTTGGCTAAAGCCGAAATCGTCTCTATGAAAATCGAACCTCCCAAAGCCGAACATCCTTGGATGAAATTTGCTGGTATGTATAAAGATAATCCGCTTTTTGATGAGGTGCAGGCTTATATAGAAGCCGAACGCCGTAAACTTGATGCAGAAATGGAGGAATATTACCAGCAACTCGATGCAGAGGATAAAGTAAAGTGAACCTGTGGATACTTGATACCGATCATCTGACGCTTTTTCAAAACGATCATCCACTTATAAAGCAGCGTATAAACCAAATTAATCCAGAAAATATTGCTGTAACAGTTGTTACATTTGAAGAACAAATGCGAGGATGGCTGAACGCTATCAATCAATCTTCCCAATCTGAGCGAGTGATATGGGCTTACAAAGGATTATCGGATGGAATAAAATACTTCAACAATGTTAAGTTGCTTGATTTCACCCAGGATGCTTACAGTTGTTATAAAAATTTAGTTCGTCAAAGAATCCGTGTTGGTACGCAAGATTTGCGAATTGCCGCGATCGCTCTTTCAGTCAATGGTATCGTAGTTACACGCAACCATAAGGATTTTGGAAAAGTTCCTAATTTAACAATTGAAGATTGGACGGTAGGTTAATATTCTTAGCTTGAGGTGCGATCGCTTCACCCGCACTTTATTTAATTCAGCAGAAAAAGAGTCAGCGGTGTATTTGTTGTCCCCCAGTATTCTTCAGCAGAGCGCAAAATGTCAAGTGCTATCTGCCATTGAGTAGGGTCAGCCTGCGCGAAGATATCAGGGCGATCGTACAATAACACATATCCTTCAGCCGCACACCATGTTAAATCGGTGATACATTCATCAAACGCATCCCAGTTAACCCCAAAGTAAGCCGGAAAATTCATTGCTTCAGCAGCTTTTCTTAAAAAGGTTTCTTGACTCGAAATTTCTCTACCATTTAGATAAAAAACTTGAGTCACTTGTAGGTATAATCCTTCAATTATTTTCTTTTACTTTAACGAGTACATTATCAAACTGCACAGCAACCCCTTCAGTTTCACCACCCGACGATATAAATCCAATCTCGCCGTCAGAGCGCGAGTCATCTTCAAAACTTCCAATTATCTTATCATTAACATATCCAATAATCCTATTTCCATTACAGACTATTCTTAATCGATTTGTACTGTTACCTAAATTAACATTATGTATATCGCTAACCTTCATTATCCAATTTTTACTTTCAATTTTTCCAAATTCAATATATCCCTCACCATTAATTAGTAAGTAATAAAATTCACATTCTTTCTCTCTAGCAACCAACCCAAACTGTGGATTATTAGGCCCACCTACTTTGATAACATCTGCTGAAAAATCAACATCTTTTAAATACTCATTCTTTTTCCAGGTAGACCATCGACTTATATTTCTATCAACCACAAGTTGAAAGAGAGCTTCGTTTTTTATTTCAGCATTTTCACTTATAAACCAGTCATCAATGTTAGGATTATTGAAATCTTCTTGAAGTACAACTCTTGTAAAAGCTGTTGTATCAAAAGGGACTACCAGTGTCGAATATGTGTATAGTGCTGATCCAAGTACAAAAATAAGAGTAAAAACTTTAATGGTTTCTGTTAGTGCAGGGTTTGGTGATACTTTTGATGTCGAATTAGTTTTTGCAGTATTTTGAGATAATGATATAATCATAACTATGAAACCTATGAGAAATACCAACCACCATCCAGCGAGAAAAGATTCGGGATTTATAAAACAATTAATAACTCCAAGGGTGGGGACACTTATTGCAAGATTAACTCTGGAAATAGAAGACAATTTTAGTCGGTCTGGCAAAGCAACAATCATTCCGGAAACTAATGCCAATAAAGACCAAATTATCACGCTAATAAAGTTCAAAAATCCTCCAGTAACTATATAATGTAAGTAAGTAAAGCCTACAATACAAAAATTAGAGATAACAAGCCCAAGAAGAAATCCAGGGTTACTATTTTGTCGTTCACTGTTAAAATATTGAGCGACTTGTGCATTAACCTGATTAGTATTTGCTGTTGGTGTAATGTTAGAAGATTGAGCGAATTGTGTATTAACCTGATTGGTATTTTGATTGTTACTTTGGGTAGTTGGTGCAGCAACACTAGATTGTGGTTGCGGTTTTTCAACCCCAGGAAAGATATCAACTTTAAATTTACTTGCTCTTTTGCACCAATAACAATTGCCATAAGTTCGGCTGTAGTAGTGACTATCAAACTTTCCACACACTGTTAACTCATTGACAGCAATTTTTAGGGCTTTAACCCAATCTCCAGCACTTGGGCGTAAATTAGGTTGTGTATGCCCATTATTAAAGCATTTGAGAAAACATTGCTGAACCTCTGGATGGAGAATATTCAGGGGAATCGTGTTTGCTACTGGCTGAATGAGATTGTTTGGTTCATAAAGCCATAACCCTCGACGGATTCGTTCTTCAGGTTCTTCTGATGCATCCCCCGTCCCTATATAGTTTCCCTTAAAGGGAGTTTCGCCAAACAATAAATGATAGATAATCAGAGCTATCCGAAAGCGATCGTGTACTTGCGTTTGGTCAATCGTTGAGAAATCTTTTCCGATCAGTTCCGGGGGTGTAAAGCCTTCAGAACCAACTCCACAGCGATAAATCTTATTTGTGATGAGATTGCGAACCTGAAACGAATCTGTATCAATAATCGAAGGCAAAGCGCGATTATTGACAAGAATATTTGCCGGCTTGATGTCACCCATTACATAGCCTTCAGCGTGAATTGCTTGGATAATTGAAGCGATATTTAGCGCTGTTGTATGGAGAAAACGCCAATCTACCTCAAGTTTTTGCTGCTTACGACGCTGGGGATTGTAAACATCTATAAGTTGTTTAGCGTTTGCGATCGCTGGCATCAAAAAACCTACACAATTCCCATTAGCATCTTTTAACAGCGATTTGGGCCAAGCAAAAGAAATATGGTTGAGGTGAGAGTTTGGCTCTCTAGGTGGATGCGCTACCATCACCTCTAGCTTCTGCACATGCTCAAGTTTTGGCAATGTTTTGTAAATTTTTGCTACATAGCCGTTGCGATCGCTTTGCCAAACTATCCCCTCACCACCGCTAGCAATCTCTTTACCTAAAGTAATCGATTGACCCGTACTGCCACAGGTGTAAATCATTGAATTTTATTGTCTATCAAAAAGGCACAAAAGCAAGGTTTTATCATCGTCGGTGCGAGCGTTCAGCCGTTCAGATTGTAGGAAGTTGATGACATACTCATTTTCCTCCTCAGGATTCTTGGTTTCCCAGAGGTATTCCTCTAATGGCTGAAAAAACGGTGCAAAGGGTGTCCAATCGCTCATACGAATTGCCACTTTCTCCAGTCCATCCGTGGAAGCACAGATAAACTCTTGTTGTCCTTGCAGCACATCCACCTGCATTTCATCCAACGCATTGGCTGAAGTGATAAACGTCGTTTCGTTGACAAATTCGCCTTTATCTGGATTGAAAAGCAGTTGATGTTCTGAGTCTTGGGGACGCACCACCATGAATCCATCCCCAATCTGCATCGCTGCAACCCATTGGGGAGTCGCTACGAATACCAAGAGGGTACAAGCCAAGTCATTGATTGAATAATCACTGCTGTCTGCTTGTTTGTGCAAAGCGGCGATCGCTTTTTTCGTTGTTTTGGCAAAAAGCCTTTTAGCTTGTTCTTTAGATGGCTGCGAGAATCTTTCCCAGCAACGTTTTTGCTTGTGGATATATTTATCAATTCTGCTCAAGTATTCGAGTACTGTCTCAACTGCCAACTTAGCGCCAACATCAGAATATTTGGCACTACCAGCACCATCTGCAACTGCCCCGACAATCACATCATTCAAAATGCGATAATGTCCGTAATCTTGACAGGGTATCTGCTGCTTTTCATGACTGGTTCCGATCTCAAAACGCGCAACTGCTCTCCAAGCCACAAAATCTCCTTAAATTCTAGGTGGTAATTTGACCCCATCCCACAGATGGGAGGGCTACAGCTTGCCCTACTTTGCCGCTGGAAACCCGTTTCATGGAAGTAGAGAGCCAAACGAATAAAGAACGAAAATCTAAGCCATTCAGCATTATAGGGGGACGTTCTGGCGGGGCAATTTGTCTAAGGGTCTTCATATCTGCACCCTGTACACCAACGGGAAAGAACACGAGTCGGCGCTGTGTTTCGGCTTCTTTCAGCCGTTGTGACGCATACTGCCAACTATCCGTTGGCGCTCCATCTGTAATTAAAAATATCCAAGGGCGATAGTATAGAATACCATTTTCTTTGTAAGTAAGTTTACGACCTTCTAACAAATCTAAAGCGTACTCAATCGCCTCGCCCATCGGAGTATTACCATTAGCTTCGAGCTTGGGCGGTGTAAACTGGTCAATGGTTGTGAAGTCTTGGGTTAGCTGCACTGGTCCAAATGTGACTATAGCCATTTCTACACTCAACGATGCCTGAGAATCTCTCAGTACATCTTCTTTGAAAGCCGCAAGCCCTCGATTTAACTCTTGGATTGGCTGACCGTACATAGAGCCAGAAGTATCAAGTAACAAAATAACTGGGCAGCGGTTTTCGGGATTTTCAACGAATTCAGGCAGACCTACGGGCATTCAATGCTCCTGGTTGGGTAAACTAGTCGAAGGAATATATAACTTACATTTTTAGCTTTAAAATTTTTACTGTTAATTGCTAAACAAAGCAATGTCTCACGAACAGGCTCTGCTAAGATGCGATCGCTATACTCACCGTCTTCGCAAAATGTGAATAAACCCAATTATGTTGGCTGACGCTCTAAGCTGGCTTCCATTGTGCTAGTTAAGAAATGACCGACAAGGATGCCACTGGTTAAATAGTAGCTATCATTATTGACTCGGTGTAAAGTTTCAAAGCCACTGCGACGTTGGCGATCGCTTAATACCCAATAACGCTGCACAATTGTATCTTGAGCAATCCAGCCTTCACCTTCAACCTGCCCCAAAACATTATGTTGTAGTAAAAAAGTATACTGACGCTCTCCATCATGAAGACGCCCTTTGTAGAGGAAAGAAATGTCAGGGCGATCGCTAGCTGGAAATATCAGCTTTGTTGCCATTGTGAACCAGTTATCTCGATTCCAGGCTACCAAGGTCATACCCTTGACGCTGATTGGCATTCCGTTACGTTCTAGCCAACTTCCTTGCATCGTCCAGCGTCCTGGTTCTAATAAAAAAGTATGAGCCACCTTGTACGATCCTTGCCTTGGCAAATTAAGTACAGTATAGCCGCAGAGTGGGGAGTGGGGGAGGGGGGGAGGGGGGGAGACAAGGGGGACGATTTGAGAGACTAGGAAGAATTTATACCTAGTCCCTAGTCCCTAGTCCCTAGTCCTTAGTCCCTAAGCAAATTTCTCCTAGAAGAACTTCTTGACTGGCGCCTGTGGCTGTTGGTAGGTTGCCGGGGATGCCTAAGTTTCGCCAATAAGCTAAAACTGCGAAGGCGATCGCTTCTTTAAAATCGGCACTCAACCCGACTTCATCTGTGGTTAATACCGGGATTGATTGTAATAAAATCTGCAAGCGATGCTTCAAATAAAGATTGCGACTACCGCCACCACATAAAAATACTTGCTCTGGCATTTGCGGTAAAAATGTGCGGTAATTGTGAACAATTGAAGCTGCGGTTAGTTCGGTAAGAGTTGCTAGCAAGTCAGCAGAACTGAGTTGATATATTTCTGCGTCTTTTAAACACTGATGCAGGTAAGCAACGCCGAATAACTCTCGACCGGTGGATTTAGGCGGGGGTAAATGAAAGTAGTCTTGATTTAGCCATTGTTCTACTAATGGATGACAGGGTGTGCCACTGGCTGCCCAGTCGCCGTTTTCATCGTATGTTTTCGCACCAGCTGTTAAATGATGTACCGCCAAATCTAATAAGCTGTTTCCTGGTCCTGTATCCCAGCCGAGAATTTTTTCGAGCCAGTTGTCACGACGAGGTGGTATATAAGCAACATTACCAATACCGCCGATATTTTGAATACAACGCCCTTCTTGAGGATGACTGAGCAAATAGGCATCTACTCTAGGTACGAGGGGCGCACCTTGACCACCTGCGGCAATATCAGCGGCGCGAAAGTTACTGATAGTGGTAATGCCTGTCAGATGAGCAATTACAGCACCGCGTCCGAGTTGCAGGCTGTAACCTAGGGGGGCGGGGGAACCCCGCCCGTACAGCAGTGGCGAGTTATCAATTCCCCTTGTCTCCCCCTCCCCCCCTCTCCCTTTCCCCCCCTCTCCTTCTGGTGGTCGATGGTATACTGTTTGACCGTGGGAGCCAATTAAAGAGGCTGGCTTGTGACCGTTTTGGATATTTTGGGCAGCTTGGGCAAAAGCGATCGCGATCGCATCATCTAATTCTGCCAATTCTGCCATTGAGATGGCTTTTCCAGCACAAACTGCTAAAATTCGCTCTCTAAGTTCTGCTGGGTAGGGATATGTTTCTCCGGCTAACAACTCAATTTTCAGATCCAAATCTGTGCCGGAAATATCTACTAAGGCAGCGTCTATACCATCTACCGAGGTGCCACTGATTAAACCGATTACATAAGTCATTCGATTTTGGATTTTAGATTTTTAATTAAAGTGGAGATACAAAAAGATTTGGGTAATTGCTCGTTGGTATCTACAACTGAGTACTATTGTTTTTCTCAGTGGCAATTATATGTAAATCAACGTTTTTGAGCAAGCGGACTAACGTTTGTGTTAAAGATCCTTTCCAGAGTATTTGCCAGCGGGTTCGCTGACTTTCGCCAATTACAATCTGGGTGATGCGATATTGTTTCGCGACTTCTGCGATCGCACCAGCCACATCATTACTGCTGATATGAATAAATGTACCTTCAAATTCTTTACACAGTTTCTCACAAGTTTCGATATATAAACTTTCTTCTTTGGTGAGGAAGCGGTCTTTTTCTTTGACAAATACTGTAAAAATAGGGGCATTCATATAATTAGCAAGCCTAGCCCCGCGACGCAATAGTTGTACTGAGTTGGGATAGGTGGATACGCACACCAAAACCCGCTCGTGAATGTTACAGAATTGTCCTGCGGGGGTGGAGGCGATCGCATCTTCTTCGATGTTGTCTGCGACTTCCCGCAAAGCCAATTCCCGCAAAGCTATCAAATTG
>NZ_JBPAOH010000079.1:0-35755 GCF_050875635.1 Tolypothrix sp. VBCCA 56010 | reverse complement strand
GTATAATAATAATACTGAGCATATATATTTGTATATACATCTTCTGTTCTATTATTATAAAGTTCTTTTTCTAAAGAGTTTAAAGCAACAATTAAATTTTGTTCTTCAGGAAGATAGGTATACTTATTTTTAATTTTTATTAGTTCAATGATTAAAGTCAACAAACTAGATTTTTTAATCAATAAACTATCTGGAGGGAGATGACATGCAAGTATTAAGTTTGATACTTCATTAAAATTATTTATCATCAATTCTTTATTTAAATATTCATTATTATATTTTTCTACGTAAGTTCTTATTTCTTTATCACTGGTAAAATAACCACCTTCTTCTATTATTGACATTATTAACAATACATATTCTAAGTCTTTCATCCTAGAAAATTCGCCTTCACTAAATATTTCTAATCCTTTGAAAAGCACATTATTTTCAACAATATCTTTAGCTGTTGTTATAAACTCTCCCTCATATAAGGAATTGTTAATTTCTATAGCGTTTAATGCATATTGCACAGAGTTGATTCTCTTAAAAACCTCACGAATTTCACTTTCGGGAATTCTTCCCAAGTCTCTCACAACAACTGTATAGTCAAAAAAATCAGTTTTTTCTTGCGTAGACAAATTTTCAAATCTACTTATATTTTTAATAATAAATTCGGGTGATGCAGTTACAAATTGATAGATAGTACTTAATCTTTGCTGCCCATCAACTACAAGTGTTTTTGATGTTTGAGTGTCAAGATCAATTTCACCATCAGCCAAATATATTTCCGGAAAAGGCAATTTTAACAAAATTGTTTCTATAAATTTCTCTTTATGTGCATCATTCCATACAAGTTTTCTTTGAAAAGATGGAGCAAGTATCAAACTACCGCTTTTCATCATATTGAATAAATCTAAAACTTTTTTATTAGTTGCTATACCATTTTTGCCCATTCTAAAAAACTCCTTGTCTAATTCTTTTAATATTTTGCATATGATATTTTTCAAATAGTTCAGAACTATAGTAGATTGCTCCTGTTATTTTTTGAGGTGTATATTTATAAGAAATTGATTTGAAATATTCAAACCACTGATTTTTCCGAGAATATTTAAAAGGGAATAAATCTGGTCTTAGCCAACCCTTAAAAAAATATTTCAGAAATTTATTGTATGTTTGTTCATCCCTTTCAGTTCTATCTGTCAAAGCAATATCGAAGTCATACAATTCTGACCAAAATTGTTCAAAAAGCGTCCTAGATATAATTGCTATATCTATATCTGATTCTTCAGAAAATGAATTCCATAATTTTCTTGGAGCTATACTAAAGCCTAATTTAGCTGAACCAACCATATGTACGCACTTAGGATTTTCTTTAAAATTAGTTGCAATTTCATGCTGAAGGTCAAAATATTTCCCCTCGTCATTTTTAAAAACATAGGGTGTACCATGTATTATGTATTTTTGAACAATTAATTGATCTGTCTGCAAAGAATCACTCAATGCGACTTTGAATCGATCAATATTTTGATTAATATGGCTTTGGTCAATTAGTGTTTGCCACATGAAGTATTTTATTTAATCAACACATTTTAGCCTAAGAAAAGCTATAAGCAAAATATATGTAATTTTAAAGTATTGAATATATCGAAGCAATAAGTATATGTACTTATAATGGAAAATGAGGTGGAACGAAGCACGTATCAGGCTTGTTGGGTTGAGGAACGAAACCCAACAATTAAAATGATGTTTACGCGCTACCTTGCAACCCAATTTATCTAGGAGAGTAGCGATCGCATCCTCTCTACTCAATTCATGCGATCGCACTACAAATGTTCTATCTCACTACAAACTACAAACTTTTGTCTGAGCGTGTTTGCGCTCTGCTGGTTTTGCCTTCACCACAATTTCCACATCACAACCTAAAGCATTCAAAAATCTGAAAAGTCTTTCTGTCGAAAAACCTGATAGTTTTCCCTTGATTAGAGCAGAAATCTTTGGTTGATCGACTCCTAAAATTTCAGCAGCTTCAACTTGAGTTATATCCTGTGTGGTGATAATTTCGTTGATTTGACGCGCAAGCTCTGCCTTGACAAGTAATTCATTAGGATTACCTAGACCTAAATCCGCAAAAACATTACCACTACTTGCTTTTACGTTGATTTACTCAATCATTTTTCTCATCCTTTTGCTTGGCGCTATAGTTGTGTGCATAATGCTCTTTTACTCGAATGTTGCCTGAATATCACTTGGATTACCATTCGGCAAAACCCAACCGCTTTGCTGCCAAAAGTGGAAAGCGGAAAATGACGGTTGTTGTACTAGATGAAGATAGCGATCGCATTATCTTGTGATTGTAAATTTCAAATCTAAACAAATCTTCCCAATTATTCCCATAGAAAAAGCCAGGAGGTTATCCTGGCTCATGGGAGACACGCGAAAGCAGAAACTTGATACTTGCTATTTTTAAAATAATTATGTCAGCAAAATTACGTAGAAGAACCGACTCGAAGCGGCTCAGGAGAAGCCGCAACTTTGCTGAACTTGTTTACCGGACGGGGCAAGCCGAGATTCTCGCGCAGAGTTCGCCCTTCGTACTCAGTCCGAAACAGTCCGCGTCGTTGCAATTCGGGAATCACCAGTTCGACAAACTCATCCAAACCACCAGGCAAATAAGGTGGCATGATGTTGAATCCGTCTGCCCCATCGTTGACAAACCAGTCTTCCAACTGATCGGCAATCTGTTCGGGTGTTCCTAGTATCGTTCGATGCCCGCGTGCGCCGGCGATCGCTAAATACAACTGCCGAATCGTTAAATTCTCTCTTTGGGCTAAGTCAGTTAGAAGTTTCAAGCGGCTTTTTGCCAGTTCAGTGTCTGGTAACTCTGGTAGCGGACCATCCAGAGGGTAGCCGGATAAATCAACTCCACCCACCAACCCCGATAGTAGACCCAATCCAACCTGCGGATGGATCAACTCTTGAAGTTGCTCGTATTTGTCCTTCGCTTCCTGCTCAGTCCTGCCAATTACCGGGAACACACCCGGCATAATCTTCAGATGGTCGGGGGAGCGTTTGTATTTCGCTAGTTTCCCCTTCACACCCGCATAGAAAGTCTGAGCTTCTGCAAGTGTTTGCTGTGCCGTAAAAATCACCTCCGCCGTCTGTGCTGCGAGTTCTTGACCGTCATCCGAAGACCCAGCTTGAATGATTACCGGATACCCTTGGATTGGACGAGCTACATTCAGTGGACCGCGCACCGAAAAATGTTCGCCTTTGTGGTTGGGAATGTGCAGCTTATCAGGATCGAAGTAAATGCCTGACTTTTTATCGCGCAATAAGGCATCATCTTCCCAACTATCCCACAGCGCTGTCACCACATCCACAAACTCTTTAGCACGCTCATAGCGCAGCGTATGCTCCATGTGCTTTTCCCGGTTGAAGTTTTGCGCTTCCGCAACAGTTGCAGAGGTGACGAGATTCCAACCGGCACGACCACCGCTGAGATAATCTAATGAGGCAAACTTGCGGGCAAGGTGAAAAGGTTCGTTGTATGTAGTTGATACCGTCGCTGTTAGCCCAATGCGCTCTGTGACTACAGACAAAGCTGATAATAAGGTGAGCGGTTCAAAGTGTACAACCGACGTGCGGCTCAAAGCTTCAGTTCCTTTACCGCGATCGCGCACAGCCACACCATCAGCAAAGAAAATCATGTCAAATTTTCCCCGTTCTGCTGTCTGCGCGATTTGTCGAAAATGCTGGAAGTTCAAACCGCCATCGGCTCGTGCATCTGGGTGTCGCCACGCTGCTACGTGATGCCCAGAACTCATCAAGAATGCACCCAGTCTCAATTGTCTTTTTTTTGTACTCATACTTAAGAAATTAAAAAAACGCAGAGTAGCGCAGAGGAAGGCGCAGAGGTACGCAGAGTTTCGCTATTTAGACTACAATGCCTAAATTTATTCTCTGCGCCTCTGCGACGGCAGTTGCTTCAAGCCGGGGAACCCGTCCAACGCACTGCCTCGTCTTTGCGTGAGGCAAAAAAGTATTTCTCCAATCTTGTCTAATACTCAAGCTGTTACTAAGCTTGGGATATATGCAGAAGAGTCCCCCTTAATAGCCTGACTGTGTTTGCCGTCGATACTAACTGGGGTGTCACCGACGATGGTTACTCGCTGAACGTGACGGGGTTGGTTGCCGTAATCGGAAATTGCATAATGTTGAGTAGCGCGGTTGTCCCAGAATGCCACATCACCAACTTGCCAACGCCAACGAACTGTATTTTCAGGACGGTTTACGTAGGATTGCAACAGTCGCAGAATGTCATCTGATTCAGTCGTTGATAGTCCCTTGATCTGGCGAACAAAACCACCAATAAATAGTCCGCGCTCCCCAGACTCCGGATGGACGCGCACCACTGGATGCAAAGTTTCGTATACAGTCGATGTGAAGACATTTCGGTAAGCCTTAGTCTCTTCCGAAAGGTCTACGGCGGCTTCTGCATAGTCATAGGCATTACTATGTACAGCCCAAAGTTGGTCAGCTAAATTACGCAGATGTATCGGTAAATCTTGGTATGCCGCAATCGTGTTTGCCCAGATAGTATCGCCTCCAGCTGGGGGAATCACAAGCGTGCGTAAAATAGAGCCAAGCGGTGGGCGATCTACAAATGTTACATCGGTATGCCAGTTGTTCGCACGGGCAGCAGTTCTGCCATAATTCAGGTCAAGAACTTCTGGGTGTTCTGGGAACGATGGTACGGTGGGGTGAGCGGTGGTAACTTCACCAAATCGACGAGCAAAAGCGACTTGACCGTTAGCATCGAGTTGCTGGTTACGGAAGAAAATCACCTTGTATTGAACTAGAGTCTTGCGGATATCACTGATGATGTCATCGCTGAGGTTAGCACTCAAGTCAACACTGACAATTTCTGCACCGATACGTCCTGCAACTGGTTGGATGTCAAAGTATTGAGAACTCATGTTTTTGTGTCTCCAAGTTTTTTAACGTTATTTTTGACTGATTGATGGCGGATTAATTGCTGCGTATTGTTCAGGTGTTAGCATGGCTTCCTGAACATTGAGAGGTTTGGGAAGCAAACCATTTTTATGGAAGTAATCTGCAACTCGCTGTTGTTTCTTAATTAAGTCAGGAGAAATCGGTGTCAATCCATAACCGCGACGGCTAATTACCAAGTCCATTACATCAGGAGGTAATTTCTGTTCTGGTGCGATTAGCTTTGCAGTTTCTTGAGGATGTGTTTCAGCCCAGCGCTCGATTTTATCCATCTCCTCGATGACTATCCGCAACAATTCCGGATTGTCAATTGCAAACTGCTTGCCAGCAATATAGTATCCGCCAGGTGAATCAAGCCCTTCGGCAGTCCTGAGAATTCGTGCTTTACCCAATTTTTCCGCTCTCGCTAGATGGGGATCGCCCGTTACCCAAATGGGAATTTTCCCTTCTAAAAATGCACTACTAGCTTCGACGTTGGGTATACTCTGGACTTGAATATCACTATATTTCAAACCGGCATCTTCCAAGGCTCTGAGGATGAAATAGTGAGAAGCAGAAGCTTTTTGGAAGACTACTTTTTGTCCTTTGATGTCCTTGACACTCTTAATCGGAGAATTGGGTGGGACAGCGATCGCACTCCTCCTACCGTCACTTCGCCGACCAACAACATAAGCAATCTGAGCGCCAGCTGCTTGAGCGAAGATGGGGGGAGTTTCCCCAACGTTACCCAAATCTATCTTGCCGACATTCATCGCTTCCATCAACTGCGGACCTTGGGCAAATTGCGCCCACTCCACCTTGACACCCAAGGGTTCTAAGCGCTTTTCCAAGACTTTCGTTACCCTAATTAGATCGCCAGCTTGTTGATACCCCATGTGGAGTACTTTGGTCTTGATTTTAGATGTCTTAGTGTCCAATACATTGCTTGCAGCAGATTGGTTTGTTGCTTTTTGGCTTTGTTGCGTGCAACCAGCTAACGTCAACGAAGTCGCTATTAACAATCCTGGCACTAAGGACAGCGTAAAGCGGTGAAAAATGTTGAAATACCGAGGTTTGACTGTAGTAATCATAGGTTTTTTCTTACCTCTGTGTTCTCTGCGCCTCTGCGGTTAAAAAAACTTATTAACCGCAGAGGCGCTGAGAGCGCAGAGAATAAAGATGAGGAATTCTTACGGCAAAGCAAACAAATTCGTTTTCTTAGCGACCAACACTCACCAGATATTCTTCTGCTTCTTTCTCAATTCCCGTACCCTTGAAGAAGTCACGATTGAGACTGGTGTACAACTCCAAAGGATGGATAGATAAAAAGTAACGCAAATCTTCTTCGCTAAAAATACCGCGTTCCACAAAGCTGTAAGCGTTGGAGGTAATAGCGGTGATATCTGGCACATCCCAATGACCAGAATCAGAACCCAGGAAGGCTTTTACTCTGTCACCATAAGGATTCGCTTTTTGATGGAAGGCATAGGCAACGCGGGTGTCGTCTGATTCTGTGCCGAAGTAGAAGTGATTTAGGAAGCGATCGCGTACATCTTCGGGTTTGGTAATTCCAGCATCAGCAAATTCATTCAACTCACCTGGGTCTTCTGGGGCAAAGTATTTACCGTGGAAGCCTAAACCACTACCAATTTCCTCAAAGCGATTGCGAAATTCTGCTCCACCATAACGAGCGAAGAGTTCGCGCAATTCTTCTTTATTTACGTTACCCGGATGATTGTTCTGTAAAATCTCTGGATTGCGGGTTTCCCAGTGCCAGATGATATCGGCATAAAGGCTAGCACCCCAAGCTGAACCACCTTCTAAAAAGGCAAACTTCAGGGAAGGGAAACGCCGAGTAACACCACCAAAAAATAGTGCTTTGCAGAAAGCTTCACCTGCTGAAGCAAAGTGTCCAATGTGATTGTATTGGTAATTAGAAATCGAGCGACGAGCAGTCCAACCCATACCAGATGCATGGGTGGTAGGAACAACTTTCAATTCTACGCACTTCGCCCAGAAGGGATCGTAATCGTAAGCGCTATCTAAAGCGAAGGTATCAATCCAGGTTGCTTCCCGTTGCACTTCTTCGGGATATTTCTCGAAGCCAGGAATAACGCGGGTAACGTAAGCGGGAATTTGAATCGCTTTCAATCCCAATTCTTTGACTGCATATTCTAATTCCTCAATTCCTTCTTCGGGTGTATTCAGAGGAATCGTCGCAATGGGGGTGAGGCGATCGCGCACATCACGGAATATATCTGCATGATAGAGGTTCGCTGCACGGCAAACTGCTCTTCGCATTTCTTCGTTTTTGATTTGCGGTGCAAGAGTTGCCAAATTCGGATACAGCACAGCAAAGTCTGTCCCCGCTTCTTGCAAGCGTTCGTGCAGCAACTTTGGCAAGCTGATAGTTGCCAGATTTAAAGTGTCCTTCGTGGGACGACCCCAGAAGGGAGGACGAGCTGTGCGGTAATTGCGACGTTCTTCCCAACTTTGCTGGAACCAACGATAGCGACCTGCTCCGGGTAGATGTTCTCGGAAGCTATCCGCAATCTTGGAACCACCCACTTGAGCTAAATAATCGAGAAAGGCAGGTTCAAATTCCTGGGTATGCACATCGGTATCAATGATGGGATAACCTAGTTGCTCCCGAATCTGTGCTGACCGAGACTTCTTTGTGGGACGTTCAAGGGCAATTGTCATATAATTTCTCCAAAGTTATGTCACTCGTTGACCCTGATAAAAATTGAGCTTCACGACAAGGGCAAAAATTGAAACTCACATCAAGCTATGCCTGTATACATCCAGAGGTTTTTCAAAGAGGAAAATTGGCGTTGCATAAAATAGGGATGAATAACGAACCGCACTCGTAGCAAAGTACGCGTTCGCGTAGCGTCTCCGACAGGAGAAGAAGAAGTTTTTAAGAAACAGAGAAGTGAAAATCATCCCGCTTTCTCTGCAACGCCGGAAAATTCAATACTGTTTTTCTGCCAGCGATACCCACCCCTATCGGGCATTGCAAGATTGCTCAAAGTGTCTGAATGATTGACCAAGCCCCGTTGGGGCGGGGTGTAGGGTGTGGGGGACAGGGTGTGGGGAAAGAGATAGCCCCAACGACCAGTGGTTAAGCGCCCCGTACTTTAGGACGATTGCGCCCTTCGGGGTTTGCTGCCCCGACCAACGCCGTCTTCTCCCCTACACCCTACCCCCTACACCCCACACCCTTCTTGTTGACCTGTGCAGTAGTTGCACCAAAATCAATTATCTACGGTTAATCTACCGATTTATCGGTGATTAATTTAGTAGTATTGCATAACAAGAGCGACAACACAAGTATTTAGTAAACAAACTATACGTTTCTCTAAATTTATTGTTTACTAATTGTTAGATAAACTAAATTGATATCCAACGCGACTTTCAACAATTTTTTCCGACTGTTTCCAGTTTTTGCAATACAATATAATTGTACGGTAAATTGACCGACAAGCCGTAGTATGATGAATTAGCCGGTGTAGATACCCGCCAGGGAGAATTCAAAATCCCCATAAATTCGGTTTGGGGTTCCAATCCTTTTTCAAATTCTCCCAATCCTCACAGAAAGCGCAACTCGTTAACATAAGCGCAATATTTACAAGGAAAGCGTTCCATGAGCAACATACAACTTTACTTCGCCAAAGGTTCTACCTTCTCCCAACGCACCCGTGTTGTTTTGCTGGAAAAAAAAATTGACTTTACCCCGATTGAAATTGACTTACAGAACAAACCGGATAAATTCACGCAGATTTCCCGCTATGGCAAAGTCCCAGCTATCAAGCATGGGGATGTGGAGATTTATGAGTCTGCCATCATCAATGAATATCTAGATGAAGTCTTCCCGGAACCACCTTTATTACCGAGCGATCCGGGAGCAAAAGCGATCGCCCGCATTTGGATCGATTACGCCAATACTCGCTTAGTACCTGCGTTTAACAAACTCCTACGCGGTAAAGATAGCACCGAACAAGAACAGGGAAGAAGAGAGTTTCTAGAATCTCTCTTATATATAGAGCAAGAAGGATTAGGCAAGCTGTCTGGTAATGGTCAGTACTGGTTAGGGGATAAGCTGAGTTTAGTTGATATCAGCTTCTATCCTTGGTTTGAACGCTTGCCCCTTTTAGAACACTTCCGCAAATTCACACTACCATCAGAAACACCTCGCTTGCAGCAATGGTGGAATGTGTTGCGCGATCGCCCTACAATTCGGGTAGTTGAAAATCCCGTGAGCTACTATTTAGAAAGATTTACCAAGATTCTCGGCGAACCTACAGCAGTGGGTGCTGCTCAAAAGTAGGGCATGGGGCATTGGGCATGGGGCATTGAGCATGGGGCATAGGGCATTGGTAAGAAAGGAGGGGGAAAGGGGAAAGGGGAAAGGGAAAAACTCTTCTTCCTTTACCCTTTACCCTTTACCCTTTTCCCCATGCCTCATTACCCATTACCGATTACCCATTACCCATTACCTAATTAATCCAAAATCCAAAATGGTATGACCTATGACCAGTTCAATTTTATCCAAACCTGTTTTAAAGGATTTGCCTTATGTTGAGGCAGTTCTCAATTACCTGACTCCAATGGCAGAAAAGCCTGTTAACTACACCTACGAACCACCACCAGGTATTCCAAGACAGAACCAAGTGTACGAGGCGCACAAGCTGCCGATCCGCAATGCTAGAGCGATCGCACAAGATTTGTCCTTAGAGCGAGAGGGCTTTGCTTACGCCGCCCACAAGAGCGCCGTCCGCGACTTTTACGATGAGGACGAGGTACGTCGCGTCTACTACCCAGAAGCCGAACAACTTTTGGCAGATGTGACGGGCGCAAAAAAGGTATTGGTGTTCGATCACAACCTTCGTAATATTGAGCGGGCGAAGCAGGGTGAGAACAAGGTAGAAGAGCCAATAAAGCAGGTACACACCGACTTTACCGCCAAATCTGGCTATAGTCGCGCCCGTGCCGTGCTGACAGCACTTGGTACAGATGACCCCGATGAACTTCTGCGACATCGGTTCAGCATCGTCAACGTCTGGCGACCGATCGCTCTTCCAGTTCAAGAGTCTCCATTGGCGGTGTGTGACGCGCAAAGCATCGCGCCGAAAGACTTGGTAGTTGCGGATCTTGTATATCGCGATCGCGTTGGCGAGACTTACGAAATTACGTACAATCCAGCACACCGCTGGTTTTATTTTCCACAATTGCAACCAAATGAGGCGTTATTTATCAAGTGCTTCGACTCTGCGGAAGATGGACGGGCGCGGTTTACGGCACACACTGCCTTCGACGACCCGACAAGCCCGCCGGATGCCCCACCCCGCGAGAGCATCGAGCTGCGGGCGTTAGTTTTCTATGCCGCATAGCACAATAAATTAGAGACGTTGCAATACAACGTCTCTACATACCATTGTCTATTAGACATAGGCGTGAAAATTAATTATGCGTTACTTCCGCAAATTCACACTACCATCAGAAACACCTCGCTTGCAGCAATGGTGGAATGTTGTGCGCGATCGCCCTGCAATTCGGGCAGTTGAAAATCCCGTCAGCTACTATATAGAACGATTTACCAAGATTCTCGGTGAACCTACTGCCGTCGGTGCTGCTCAAAAGTAAGGCAATGAGGGACTGGGGATTAGGGAACAAGAAGGACAAGAAAATAATTTTTCTTCCCCAGTTCCCAGTAGCTAGTATTTCGACAAAAAAAGGATGCAATCTATGAGCTTATCCAGCCCAATTTTATCCAAACCTGTTTTAGAGGATTTGCCTTATGTTGAGGCAGTTCTAAATTACCTGACTCCAATGGCAGAAAAGCCTGTCAACTACACCTACGAACCACCAGCAGGTGTTCCAAGACAAAACGGAGTGTACGAAGCGCACAAACTGCCAATTCGTAATGCTCGTGCGATACCTTCTCCTGTCGGAGACGCTCCGCGAACGGTAAGCTCCGCTAACGCACGAGATTTATCCTTAGATCGAGAGGGATTCGCTTACGCCTCTCACAACAGCGCCGTCCGCGACTTTTACGATGAAGACGAGGTGCGCCGCGTCTACTACCCAGAAGCCGAGCAACTTTTGGCAGATGTGACGGGTGCAAAGAAGGTGCTGGTGTTTGACCACAACCTCCGTAATATCCAGCGGGTAAAGCAAGGCGAGAACAATATAAAAGAGCCGGTAAAGCGCGTACATAACGACTTCACCGCCAAATCTGGCTATAGTCGCGCTCGTGCGGAGCTACAAGCATCTGGAACAGACGACATCGAAGAACTTCTACAACATCGGTTCAGCATAATCAACGTCTGGCGACCGATCGCCCAACCAGTCCAAGAGTCTCCATTGGCAGTGTGTGATGCCCAAAGCATCGCACCAAAAGACTTGGTAGCTGGGGATCTGGTATATCGCGATCGCGTTGGTGAAACTTACGCGATTACGTACAATCCAGCACATCGCTGGTTTTATTTTCCACAACTGCAACCGAATGAGGCGTTATTTATCAAGTGCTTCGACTCGGCGGAAGATGGACGGGCGCGATTTGCGGCACACACTGCCTTTGACGACCCGACAAGTCCGCCGGATGCCCCACCCCGCGAAAGCATTGAATTGCGGGCGCTGGTCTTTTATGGCAACTAGTGCTTTGTATCATTAATTTTGAGTGGTTGCAAGATTCTCGACTTTTTCAATAAGTCGGGAATCTGACCATTGGTAATCTTATATTATAACACTTTCAGGCGCGTTTGCCCTATTATTTAAATAAATGCGCGTTGTATTGTCTGTTCAAATTAATATTTTTGTGGGATGGGCATCTTGCCCGTCCCTGATATAAAGCATCCCTTAATTGTGCAACGCCCATTTTCTACTGATGCCCTAATATTGGATGAGGTTTGTAAGGTTCCTCAAGTAACTTCCGCTCGTCAAGAGAAAGTTCCAAATCCACAGCCTCTACTGCATCTTTGAGATGTTCTATCTTGCTAGCACCAATAATCGGAGCGGTTACACCCGGTTGGTGCAACAGCCAAGCTAGAGCAATCTGTGTTGGGGTAACTCCACGTTGTTTAGCTAATTCTACGACGCGATCAACTATTTGAAAATCTGATTCTTCATAGTAGAGATTGTGGGCAAAATCATCGGTTTTAGCACGAGTGGTTTCACCATAACCTTGTTTTTGGCGATTTCCAGCTAGAAATCCGCGTGCAAGGGGACTCCAGGGAATTATCCCAATTCCCTCAGCGCGAGATAATGGTATTACCTCTCGTTCTTCTTCCCGATAAACTAGGTTGTAATGATTTTGCATGGAAACAAAGCGCGTCCAGCCGTGTTTGTCTGCTGTGTAAAGAGCTTTGGCAAACTGCCATGCGTACATACTCGAAGCCCCAATGTAACGTACCTTACCCGATTTGACGACATCATGCAATGCCTCTAGAGTTTCCTCAATCGGTGTCTCGTTGTCCCAACGGTGAATTTGGTACAAATCTACGTAATCTGTCTGTAGCCGTTGTAATGAGGCATCAATGCTATCAAAAATATGTTTGCGAGATAGTCCGCGATCGTTGGGACCATCACCCATTTGGCTGTAAACTTTGGTAGCAATGATGACTTGATCTCTTTTAGCAAAATCTTTGAGCGATCGCCCTAATATTTCTTCGCTAACACCCAAAGAGTAAACATCAGCGGTATCAAAGAAATTAATCCCCAACTCCAAAGCAAGTTTGATAAATGGGCGACTTTCTTCTTCTTCTAGTATCCATTCTCGCCATTTGCGAGAGCCATAAGTCATTGTACCAAGAGACAGGCGCGATACTTTCAGTCCGGTTTTGCCAAGATTTATGTATTTCATATTCTTTACTTTACTGTCGCTGTGTTGGTCATCTTTGCAAACAGCTAGGATTTTTCACCTTTTAGCAGTATACTACGGTATGTCTATCATTTTAGTGCCTATTATAAAAATGAGTAGCGTAAAAGGTTGTCAGATTCCCGACTTCTTCAATTGACCATCCGTAAAGCGCGAAAAAATAGCTATTGGTGTATCCTGGTTTTTCATCAGATAAAATTAAGCATACTAAATTTATGCTTATCTAAACTTAAGAAAATCATGGCGCGTTCTACGGCAATTATTGGTTTGGCGCTAATAGTATTTTCCCAGTTAAACAAACTAGAAATTTGCTTAATACTCATTTTTGTTATTGGGATGAGTACTAGTTTAACTCTGGCTTCAATTAGCAACTTCATCCAGCTAATTCTAAGTAATGAAAATAAAAGAGGTCTTACTAGTATATTTACAACAACGTTTTTAGGAATACTTTTATTTAATAATTTATTTTTTGGAGGATTAGCAAGTCAATTTGGTATTACTAATGCTTTAGGATTTAAAGGTATAGGTTGCATTATAGGGTCTGACATTTTTTATCGAAAATTGCCTGTTATGAAAAAGATAGTATATCCTATACACTTGGATATGGGTTTAATTCCACAGCCAAATAAAAGCTAAAAATGCAAGCTACGATTTATCGCGTTAGTACCAATCGGATGTCTGAGTTGATGCTTATTTTGTAAATTTTTTGAAGTAAAACTAAGTAATCATGTGGTTGAATGCAATCGATCATATTCAAGTGACATCTTCCCCGGAAGCAGAAGATGCAATGCTATTTTTCTACGGCAAAGTTTTGGGACTTACAGAAATTCCTAAACCTGAGACAATCAAAGCGAATAAAGGTGCTTGGTATGTTTTGGGAAATATTCAGATTCATATTAGTATTGATAAAAATCCGGATAATGCAGCATCTAGACGACATATTTGTTACTTAGTAAGTGATTTACAGGCTTTTCAGAAACATTTACAAGCGCATAGTGTGGAAATTATTGCCGATCGACAACCAATACCAGGACGCGATCGCTTCTTTTTGCGCGATCCAGCTGGAAATCGAATAGAAATAGCAGAAAAATTCACGAACCAAGAAAATGATTTTTGACCAAGAAGAATTTAACCTACGCTGCGAATGGGGTGCAAAAGGAGTTTCTGAACTCGCACCTATTAGCGATGTCATTGTTATAGTTGATGTTCTATCTTTCTCAACTTCAACAGAAATTGCTACAAACAATGGTGCAATTATTTATCCCTACCAATGGAGAGATGAGTCAGCGCTTGACTATGCACAATCTCTACAAGCAGAATTATCAAAAGGTCGTTTATCCAAAGATGGTTATTCGCTTTCTCCTGCATCTTTAACTAAAATTCCTGCGGGAACTAAGCTAGTTATACCATCTCCTAACGGTTCCTCTCTGACGTTGCTGACTCCAAAGACTCCCACCATCGCTGGTTGTTTGCGAAATAGTGAAGCTGTGGCAAAATTTGCTCAAAAATATGGATCTCGAATTGCAGTAATTCCCGCAGGTGAAAAGTGGGAAGATAACACCCTACGTCCAGCATTTGAAGATTTAATTGGTGCAGGGGCAATTCTTAGTTATTTAAATGGCAGTCTCTCACCAGAAGCAGAAACTGCTGTAGTAGCTTTTCATGCATTCAAGCATGATTTATTAACCTATTTGAAACAATGCAGTTCTGGAAAAGAATTGATTGCCAAAGGTTTTGAGTTAGATGTTGAATTAGCAGCAGCTTTTAATGTTAGCGATTGCGTACCTTTGTTTACTGAAAATGCTTACATCAACAACAACACAATTCATCTTTTATGATATTCCATTCCTTACTTCTATTTATTACCGCGTTTATTGCTGGTGGACTCAATGCTGTGGCAGGGGGTGGAAGTTTTATTACATTTCCAGTCCTAATCTTTACGGGTGTACCTCCAATTACTGCCAATGCAACAAATAATACTGCTTTATGGGTAGCGGATGAAAGCGAGTGCAAAAGCATATCGTAATAATTTAAGCATCCCGCAACGGCAATTATTCTTATTATGTAGTGTCAGTTTAGTCGGTGGAATGCTTGGTTCTGTTGCTTTGTTATATACCTCTCCAGATGTTTTTCACTCCTCTAATTCCGTATCTATTGTTGCTAGCAACGCTGGTGTTTACCTTCGGTGAACCGCTCAAAGCATGGTTTCAGCGTCAAAGTCAGAAGTCATCAGGATCCCCACCGTTGTTCAACCTCATGTTAGCCCAAAAGCGCGATCGCTATCTATGGTGGCTTCTTCGGTGCAGGTCTTGGTATTCTAATGCTAGCAACCCTGACGTTTTTAGGAATCAAAAATATTCACACTATGAATGCCTTTAAGACGTTTCTAGGAAGTTGCATTAATGGAGTTGCCATTATTTCCTTTATTTTTGCAGGTATAATTGCTTGGCATCAAGCTATTTTGATGGCTGTCGGTGGTTCTTTGGGTGGTTATTTATGCGCTAATTATGCTCGTAGGCTTGAACCTAGTTTAATTCGCTCAGTTGTGATGGTTGTTGCTTTTAGTATGACCATCTACTTTTTTATTCATGGTTAGCACGTCAATACAAATTTACACTTCATTTATCTTTAGGGTGTAAACCAACTTAACCAAGCATCCCAATTTTGGACAATAGCTGCAAACTCCGTATAACCTGCCGTTCCAGGATGAGCACCATCATTAGCTTTTGCCTCAGCCAACCAGACAGATGACTTTACCAATGTCGAAAAAACATCAAGATAAGGAATATCGAGTTCACGACAAACTAGAGCAAACTGCTGAGATAGATTAGCAAGTTTTTGATTTCTCTGTTCCTGTTCAACATCTCCACAGGGAGGGGGACCTACCATTAAAACTGGGTAAAACTGCTTGGCTTCACTCAAAATAGTGCGAGTGTTTTCGATGGATTCTTGCAACTCAATTCCCTGTTTACTACCCATAAGTCCGGTATCATTCACTCCAAATGAAAAGACAACTCTACCGTCGAATTCTTTAGGTAAACGATAGGAAGTTTCTTTTAGCCAACGTTGTTTGAGATACCGACTTGTTTCTCCCCTAACACCCAGATTGTAGTGGGTAATATGGTAAGCTTTTTGACTTGTATTAGCACAAATTCTTCCCGTCCATCCAAGGTATTCAGGATCGCCAATACCATTGACGAAGGATTCCCCAAGGAAACAGATTCTGATTTCTTTTAGTTCTGATTTCAGTTCTGACATTATCAAAACCATTTATAAAATATAGGAAAAATCCTGATTGTGCATTTGATTTAATCATTCATTAGAGATACAAGACGAGAGAACCAATAGACAATTTCTGGATCGCTGTAGGTTGTAAGTCGAGCAATTTCGCTAGCAAGCTGATACGCTTGCTCACCCTTGCGGTAATTCATTAGTTTTGCAAGATTAAGCAATGCTGTTTTTAAATCGCCAGGATACGTAGGCAAGCTCTTACCCTCTGTGTACTCAATGCGACAGAGAATAGGATTCCAGTCAATCTTGCTAGCAGTAATATGTGAATTCATCATTTTTTACATTTTTCAGTTTATAACTCGAATTTATGCTTGAAAATTAATAACAACAAATACTTTTTTTTCTTATATCAATAAATAGAAGTTATTAAAATCTGGTGACAAACGTCTCAACACGGTTTGGATAAGACTTGATCCCCCTAGCCTGCTTTGTTAAGGGGATCTTTCGTTCTTTGAGTACGTCTAACGGGATTTGGAAACTTTCTGGGATGAAAAGTACCTGAAAGTCCCTATGGGCTTAGACTTTATTAAGTTATGAAAAACGTTGGATCATCATAGGCAACTCTCCTAAATCATCAATAATGCCGTCTGCATTTTCTGGCTCTTGCCACTCTAAGTCTCTCTTCCAAATACTTTTCATCCCAATTCGTTTAGCTCCCATAACGTCTGTGTCAGGATGATCGCCAATAAATACACTTTTATCTGGTGTTACCCCAAGGTTACGTAAAGCGCGAAGAAATATTTCTCTCTCTGGTTTGCGGACTTTCTCAATTTCTGAAATCAAAATTGTTTGAAAGTATTTATCGATACCTAGTCCTTGAATTGTGCGTCTCTGAAAACTACCAAGACCATTAGTAATAATTCCCAGTAAATATCCTTCTCTTGTTAAGATATCAAGAGTTTCCAATAGATTGATAAATGGGATGCAAGAATGTATAAACTCTGTTTCGTAATCATCTAGCAACTCTTGCCAAGAAATAGTTTGAAGTTCAAACTCGGAAACGATAGATTGGTAAACTTTATCTTTCCAAACATAACCCCGGCAATCTAACTCAATGAATTTGGAAATATATTGATTCTTGGTAATTTTATTTAATTTCGATGATAATCTATCATATTGTTTAGTAATAAAATGTTTGATGGAAGCATCTCTATCAAGAAGAGTTCCATCTAAATCGAAGAGAATGGCTTGAATCATTTTGGAAGACCTAGATCCCCGACTTCTTTAAGAAGTCGGGGATCTTAATAGACATTTTTACCTTGCTTTATTGGCAATCCCAGAAAACACGAATAAGTGTTGCTCTTTGGGTGCAGGCAAGTTTTCACCAACATAGCGATGAAGACCTACTCCCATGTCTCCTGTTGCAGTGAGTTTGAAGTTAACTTCCTCAAATCCAGATTCACGCAATAATCTACGCACAGTCTCAGAGTAGGAAATACCGTTAGAGTGTCCGCGAGTCCAGATAACAAAAGCACCTTGTTTACTGAGAAAACTTAGGTTTCCTAGCAAGCGATTAAGTTCAGCTTCATCAGCAAGATTACCAAAAATGCCGCATACAATAACAATGTCTGCTGGTACTGCTTCCACATAGTTAGAGGAAATAGTTGCATCACCATTGATAAACTCAATTTGCTCTGCCAAACCCAAGGATTCTATAGTTGCGCGTCCACGTTCAACTAGTTGGGGATTAATCTCAACGAGTCGTGCATGGACATCTTTTGCACGAGGGTGGTTGAAGAGCGTTCCTAATAAATCTCGTCCATCACCCGCGCAAGCACTCACGATACGGATTATTCCTGGTGGGGACGCATCCAAGCTATGAGAAATGTATTCTCGCACAATTTGCAAGCGTTGTTGCAATTTTGGCTCAGTATTGTAGAGGTCGTGCCATTCTAACCAGTCTTTAGGCATAAGGCGATTTTCTCCTCATCCAAACTATACTCTTGTAGGTGAAGCTCGTAACCTGAAAATTAATCTCCGGTAAATCTATCAAGTAATGGCAGTATGCTTGATTTAGGTAGGATATCATACAAATTCCGACAAAATCAATATGTGTGAATTATATTTTCCGCGTGAAGCTGCGCCAAATCCTAGCTTTTTTTCAACGCAAAGGTGAATCAGTCTCAGGAGTCGGTTTGGGTCTATTCGTACTGATTCTCCCGTTGGGTACGCGGAGGTTAGCGCACTCGTTTCGCAGAGGTTTTCTTGCATATAATTCGCTATGTCCCAAAATAATTAGGCGCATCTTTATAGAGAATTGGTATTACCATTTTGTAGGGGAAATTATTTAATTTTGCGTTCCTTGAGTTGCAAATCCCAGCCACCTTTATATTTGGCTACACGTAAAATGACGTTAGACAAATCAGCAGTCTTCGCGCCTATTTTAGCGGAATTACCTGCTGAACAAGCGGCGTGTCGCGGACAATCGGAGCATATATTGCTAGCATTTGCAATACATCGCTTTCATTAGCTAATCTAATCACAGGTTTCACTACAGGCTACCTTGCAAAGAATCAAAATTTTCTGGTGTATTATGTATTATCCACCACTTAAATTTTAATTCTAAAACTTCGTTCCATTTGCGTAGATAAAATAGTTATCTGTCTGTTTTACATTAGCTTGAAAACCGACTTGTGTCAGCTTATTTTGCAGTTTATCTGGGTGATAATAAATTTTCACAATCTGAAATTCTCGACCATCATTTAACTTACGGCTTTTATATATACTGCCGTCATCAATCAAGATATGATTATTAGCTGTGGATGTATGTTCCAAGCGCGAGTCAACAATAAATACTTGTCCACCAACACGAACAGATTTATAAAGTTTTGTCAAAAAGAAATCGAGTAATTCTGGCGGGACATGAGATAACCAGAATGAGAAAAACACTAAATCATATTCAGCATCAGGTTCCCAAGTAAATAAATCAATTTGACGATATTCTACATTTGGCGAATTTAACTTACTGCGATTAATTTCAATTACTTCTTCGGAAGCATCAATTGCAGTAATTTTCTTACCTATATTTAAAAGCTCCTGCGTCCAGATTCCCGTTCCACTGGCTAACTCTAAAATTTCCTCCACTTGTCCGACTTGTTGTAAAGCCTGTTTGACAACATTAACTTCGTTGAACCACCGCTCCTTGATTTCGTCACCGCGATCGTAACGACCAATGCGATAGAACCATTCATCATATTCGCTGGCTCTAGCCCGATAATAATCAATTTGTTCTTGAATAATCTTATCTGTCATTGTCTGTTCTTTCGTATAGTTGAATAAAAGCCTTTGTTACAGCATTGAGCTAACATCTTAAGATTCAATATTGCGATATCTTTGTAAGCGTTGATTCAGAGTTACTGTATGTAATTCAAATAAATGATTATCGTAGTCGTAAAAATATAACGAACGCCCTTCTCCTTCTACACGACTTCGACCTTCTTTGACATCTACCCCAAGATTCCTAACTCTGGCAGCATAAAGTTCGTAGTCTTCTTCGGTTATTTTAAAAGCCACATGGTTATAAGTTTTCTCTGGTAAAGAATCCCCTTCCATGATGGCAATCCATAAGCCGTTTATCAGGAAGAATTTTTCTTTTGAGATGGAAAAAGTTTGCTCACCACTAGAATAAATCTCCTCGGCATCAAATATGGATACAAGGAATTTGGTCATCTTCTCCAAGTCTTTGACGATGAATGTGATATGACTAATTCCTTGAATCATTCTTCCTTCTTAAGTTGGGTTAAACCTCAGTTGCTGAATACTCTTGCAAATCTTTTATTTCCAAGGCGACAGATAGATTTCTGTATGCCTTTACTTCGATCGCATTTCCACTCGGATCGCTTAATAGCATCTTCGCTTGCTCTGCGTCGGTACCCACACCAGAAACATTTGGCTTTACCTTGAACTGAACCCTCATTTCATCAAGACGATTGGCAAGAGCCTCCCAATCATGCCACGCCAAAACTGCGCCGAAGTGACGCACACCATGTTCTGTTATCGGTAAAACCTCAGAGGGTCGTTCGTGCAAAGTAATCTGAGCTTCAAACAGAAATATGTCGAGCCACTTGTCACGCACACGACCGACTTTGGCACCGAAGGTGGTGACATAAAAGTTCTTAGATTCTTCTAAGTCTCGGACGGGGAGGGCAAGATGAAAAATTGGGCGAAACATCACCAGAGTTATTTTTGAGCAAAGGGCTTGAGGACTTCTAAAAAACTACCACTAAATTTCGTTACGAACTTGTGCAATGTTGTACTAAGACTTGAAATAACTAGGATTCCATTGCAACCAGTAATTTTCCAAGGATCTAGCAATAACATCAGCTAATTTACCGAACAAAGCGTATAGCAAAATGCTCAGTACAACAACATCAGTTTGCATAAATTCTCTGGCATTCATTGCCATGTAACCAATACCAGAATCAGCGGCAATTGTCTCTGCAACAATCAGTGTCAACCACATGATACCCAAGGAATAACGGACACCCACCAAAATAGATGACAATGCCCCAGGAAGAATAATTCGCCAAAATAAACCCCAGGTACTTAAACCATAAACTTTTCCCATTTCAATTAATGCCGGATCGACGCTACGAATACCATGAAAAGTATTTAAATAAATGGGAAACATTACACCCAAAGATACAAGAAATAATCTGGCTTCATCTCCAATACCAAACCACAAAATTACTAAGGGAATTAATGCCAAATTGGGAATGTTACGCAGCATTTGAATAGAAGTATCTAACAACTTTTCTGCAATAGGAGAAATGCCATTGACTAAACCCAAGGTAAATCCAATACTTCCTCCAACTAAAAAGCCTGAAATTGCCCTTGTAGCACTAATACCAATGTTTCTAAATAGTTCACCTGTCTTAGCTAACGTAATAGCAGCACCCAAAACACTTAAAGGTGCGGGTAAAATGCGGATTGGAATTAAGCCTATAGAAGAAAATAACTGCCAAAAGACAATTATGACTAAAGGTACTAACCAAGGTATTAATGATTGAAAATGGCGATTTTTCAAAAAAGTTAATTTTAATTTTGACTTTTTCATTGTCTGTATTGAACGCAAATTATTAGGACGATACGAAAGAATTTTCATCGTATTTTATATTTGTTAATGATGTTTACAAAACTGCTGGTTATAGATTTGATCAACTAATTTTTCCAAGCAGCAATTACAGTAATCGGCAATTCTTCAGTAAAAATTCCTGAAGGTTCTACCTGTAAAAGGGATTCTTTTAAATCAGCCTCAAATTTATCGCGGTTTTCTCCCACAAAAGATGGCAGACAAAAAGCTGTAGAATAGAGATAGCCAATGTAGCTATCAATTGTCCAAGATTTTTGATATTTGACTTCATAATTAGCTTGACGCCGGAAGGGTGATTTAGCTAAGATTTCTTCATGAGAAACTGCTAAAGGTTGCCATACACCATTACCACCTTGACCTGTGCGACGTTGTTCACCTAACCAACGTTTGACAACTGAAATAGCTGTTTTTTTCCACGGATGGTCACTATTCCAAGGGTCTTCATAGGTTTTGATAATTGCAAGACCACCATCATCAGAAAGCAGATTATGTAAACGTTCTAGCACCAGTTCTCGCTGCATCCAGTGAAAAGCTCTACCAATGGTTACTAGCTTGAATTTACCAGCAGCAGGAGAGATATTTTCTGCTCGTTCTTGTACCCAACTGATATTTGTTGCTTTCGCTGCTACTGCTTGCTGTTGCGCTTGTTGGAGCATATCTGCATCAGGATCTAAACCGATGATTTCTTGAAAATGATGCCGCAGGGGAATCGCAATTAAACCCGCACCACAACCCAAATCTAGCAGCCTTCCTTTACCATCGAGTTGAAATTTATCTGTCAACAAATCAAATACAACAGGTGGATACTGGGGTCTGTAACGCGCATAGTACCAAGCTGCACCTTCAAATAAAGTTGGGTCATAAGTAGGAATTGTCGTCATATTTTCGTATTAGAGGTAGTAAGGACTTTAGTCCTTGATTGTAGTAAGGACTAAAGTCCTTGATTGTAGTAAGGACTTTAGTCCTTAATTTTATTAAGGACTTTAGTCCTTGATTTAAGCGTTAAAACGCTTACTACACCTTGCATTTACTGTTTAGCTAGCACTTCTTGAGGTGTAATTTTGGCATATTCTTCAGGTGACAAAAACCCGTCTCTAACATTCACCTTTTTGGGTATGAGTTTCAAGCTATACCATTTATCTGCCACTTCCTGTTGCTTTGTAATGATTTTATCGTTGATTGGTACCAATGCAAAATCATACTTGCCGTGCATTTTCTCTAAAGTAGCTACATCTAATTGCGTCACAGGTGCAAGTAATTCCGCTATTTCTTTCGGATGTTGTTTTGACCAAACTTGTGCTTTTTGTAGTTCGTCTAAAAAGACTTTAATTACTTCTGGATTTTCCTGATAAAATTTGCGTGTTGTGGAGAAAAAGTTGTTAGTATCCCGCAAACCATTACTACCATCAATCAGAACACGACCAATTTTCTTTTGCTCGTTTCTAGTGACAAATGGTTCCCAGATAAACCAAGCATCCACTTTACCTTGACTGAATGCGGCATTCGCATCAGGTGGTGGTAGATAAACTGAAGTTACATCAGTGAGTTTTAGCCCTTCTTTTTCTAAAGCTCTGAGTAGAAGGTAATGACCGATGGATGCTTTTTGGAAAGCAACTTTTTTACCTTTTAAATCTTTGACACTTTTAACGGTCGAGTTGGTAGGAACTAAAAGCGAAATTGATTTCCCATCAGTGGAATTAGCAGCCAAGTAAACAAGAGGTGTCCCAGCTGCTTGGGCAAATACAGGTGGTGATTCAGCAGTTAGGGCAATATCAAGCCCGTTTGCATTTAGAGCTTCTAATTGTTGCGGTCCAGCAGCAAATTCGGGCCATTCTACTTTATATCCGAGAGATTCTAATCTTTTATCGAGATTGCCTTGTTTTTCTAAAACTGCTAAAGCAGTAAGCTGTTTATTACGGACAATTCTGACTACTTTCTTGCTACTACTAGATGTAGATGTACTAGCTGTATTCGCTGTATTCGATGTAGATGAATCTGCTTGTTTTTGAGTATTATTTTGTGGTGTACTGCAACTGAATAGTGTAGTAGATAAAACTAAACTGTAGCCAAGGGCAAATAACGCCGAACGACGAGTGATTCGTTTGCGTTTCCAGGATTCAAACTTAGCTTTTAAATCTTGCATTAGATGATGACAAAAATTACAAATAACTGGAGGGTTACAAACTTACTTGTTTGTATCTGAATTGTCAACAATTCAGATACAAACAAATTCAAACTGTAATCGTTGTGCCGTCAAATTTAGTGAAGGTATAACCATCGAATTGCTCGTTGAATGTTAGCCTTTCGTCTTTGAGAATGCTGATAGCAATTTCTTCGCCTAAAGCTAATGCGGTTGAACCATCTGAGCGCCAATGGATTCCGCCGTTGTTGCGACCAAGGGTATAGTTAACTGCCAGCTTGTTCAACTCACCTCCCACTGTAAGTGGCGCTCCGTTGTAGGGAATTACCTTTGTGGGGTCATTGGGGTCAGGTATCACCGGATTGGGGATGACAAAGTTCTCGTCAAAAAACGCCTTCAACAAAGTGACGTTTACACCAGCAATAGCAGCAGCACCTCCACTGTAAGAGGAATGTGTTGGTGCGCCTTCTGGGTATCCATGAGGCAATAAATAACTCCCGTAGGTGCTGAAGGTATCAGCCAAAGCTCGCGACTTCAAAAACTCATCATTAATCGGATATTCAGTTTTATTGACAATGTTGTTGTAGACTAGTCCAGCAAATGCCTCCGGTCGCAGACGGCGGTGTACATACCACTTTTGCCAGTAACTAGCTCTAATCGCCCGCGAGGATGCCAGAGGAAGCAAGCCTTGCAGATATGCGACGGCAAATGTAGCAGCAGAACCAAGTTGAGTCTTGGATTTGACGTAGGGATTGCCTGGATTTAAAGGCGCACCAATGCCACTGCCTAAAGGCTCGTTCACGTTATTGCCGCTACTGAGAATCAAGGATGCTCCCAAGAACAAAGCTCCGCCAATATGGGAAAACTCCCCTAAATCCCGACCATTGAAGATATAACGGCGCTGTGGATCGTACTTAATCGATTTGCCAGAGCTACCACCATTTTGGACGGTCAACCATTCCTGAAAATCGATGAGAAAATCGTTACCAGGAAGGGCAGTACGAATCAGCGGAGAAACATATTGAGTGCCAAAAGGAACATTTAATAGTAAAAACTGTGAGATATAAGGACCTATATCCACTCCTGGAGGAATGAAGTGTTGTGCTGACCTGTATGAATCATTGGACTGACCGACATAGGTAACACTACCGCGAAACAGAATCTCAGGGGTGATTTGACCATTCTGTTTAGGTCCAGTGTATCCTGAAAGCTTGTTCAAATCTTCGACAGCAGCCAAAACCTTGGGATTGCTAGTATTGTTTTGGAACTCTGTAAAAGGTACATCACGGAGTAAGGCTTGCCAGTACAGTTCTACTGCATCAGCTGCCTGTTCTGCACTATCTAAAGTCGGTGCTGGTGGAATTGCTATTTGCGAAGGATTATATCCTTCTAGGCTAATTGCCAATGGACCTTGAGGATTAACTAGCTTTCTTCCACCACCGAGAATGATGTTTTCATAGTCATTAGGATTGCCGGATCTTAAAGCTTGAATCACAGAATTGTAAGCTTCTAATTTGACTTCACCCCGCTCATCGTGAGGCAGTCCCCTAGTGTCAGTGGCGATTTTATTCGGATACCGTTTCTCATCACCATTGGTCGGATGACCAGGAATAGGAATTGCCCGATTAGCTTCTGCCGCAGCAACACGAATTCGATAAGCTTTATCACGAAATGCATTATAGTTCTGCCGCCCGCGTTCCTGTGCCTGCACCACACCACCGTTTTTCTTGGTGGAGAAAGTGGAACCCACAACTCCCGTCACAACGCTAGTGGCTGTAAATATACCAGTATGAACCAAAAAAGAGCGTCTGCTGGGGCTAGTTAAACGATGCTGTTTAACCTTGGATGTTTTCTGGCTAGAATTATTAATTTCGCTGTCCGCTTGTGCATCTGTTGGGGAAACTTGATCGGAAGAGGAATCGAATTTCATAATTTTTTTGTATGAATGATAGTGAAGTTGAAAGATGCACTACAGGTAGATGATGCGTGACATTGCTGTAGAAAACTGTGCCAAATGATAATTATTAGACTTTTTGCAGTTATTTGGGGAAAGGGGTAGGAAAAAAGCTCTTTCACGACAGTGCCAAAAAGACTTTTGCAAGAAGTAATAAAAGTTTCAAAGAGTTATTGTGTAAGTTCTAGTAGTCTGCCAAGCTAAGTTTGCGGACATAATATAACGAACCGCAGAGGCGCAGAGAACACAGAGGAAAAGGAAGAGAGAAAGATTCTCTTTCCTTGGTTTACTCTGCAAGATTGATGTGGCAAAGTACTAGTGGTCTGGCAAGTCAACTTTGACGGGTAAATTAATTTTTCAATCTCTCTTATTTTCCTCTTACTTCGTGTACTTCGCGTCTTTGCGGTTCGTTCTTTTACCCCTCAAACTTAGTCTGCCAGAACACTAGATTAGTGAAAAAGCTTTTATTAGGATTGAGGTAATAAGGTGGGAATTACCCACCTTATGAATTTGCCATTTCAGAGGATACTAAGGCAAAACTTAAAAAAGAAAATTTCCTATTTTGAGCATTTTGATTTGATAATTACAAACTTTTAATTTTGGATAGTTTTTGTTGGTAATAGTTTCCAAATCCAAAATCCGTCGAGAATGCGCTTTGATGCCTTCTCTTCTCCCAAAGGGAGACGCTTGCGCGAACGAGAGGCACGCGGCTACGGCAACTTTGCCTTGGGCGAACGGAGGAAACCTCCGACGGGCGCCAGTTCGCCCAAGTCAAGCCAGTGCGTTGCGGGGGTTCCCCCCGTTGTAGCACCTGGCGCGGGAAACCCGCCCAAGCGACTGGCTCAACTTTTCGCAAAATCTAAAATCCAAAATCGTATTAGGAATATTGGGTAACAAGGGGGAATTCTTGGTTAAGTACCCAATTTCCGATATCTTTAAATTTGTAATCTATGGGATCGTGCAGGGTAAAGGTGCGTAAATCGCGCCAGTAACGGTCAAAGCCATATCTAGTAGCAGTTGACCGAGTTCCCATGACTTCAAAAATGCGGTTGGTGATATTTAAGCCAGTTTTGCTGGCAAATGCTTTGGCTGAGAAAACCGCGATCGCTACTTCTCCTCTTTCTTCAGCAGTCAGGTCAACATCTTTTTCCCAAGCTTGTTGTACTTTGACGGTAGCTTGGTTTGCTAACAGTATAGCAGCTTGCAGTTCTGTCCACAATTCACCATAGTGATGCAGAATATACGGGTCTTTAGTTGCACTTTCTACCCCTGATGTAATCCAAGGTTTAGAAATAGTTTGAGTGTATTCTTTGGCGGCTGTAAATGCCCCTTGGCTAATACCTAAATACACATAGGTTTTTGTTAGTTGAGCGATGATTCCCAGAAATGTACTAAAAGCATTATCAGGAGGATGAGGATATCCCAAAACTTCATCTTTTTTCACTAAAACATCGTGAAATGTAAATGTATCGCTGTCGGTTCGTCGTTGCCCAATATTATCCCAATCTTGATTAGATACTACACCAGATCGGTCTTTGGGAATAACAAATAATAAAGGGTATTCTACGCCATCTTGCACGGCGGAGAATACCCGGAAATCGGCAGAGGCAATACCAGTACCGAAGCTTTTAACGCCATTGACGCGAAAATTTTCACCTTCTGGGCTAATTTTCAAGCGCGTATCTCGCGTGTTAATCGCGTTTGCCCAAAACAAGTTTTTCTGGGCAGTTTCTTGATAATATCTATCTTTTTGTTCTGGGGTTCCGGAAACATGACCTAAAGCAACTAAATTCAAATGATTGCCGTATAATTGCCCAATGGAACCATCAGCTTGAGATAGTTGTTGGACAATTTTTAAGGCTTCTATCCAAGTTGCGCCAACACCATTATAAGCTTTTGGTACTATTAGGGCAAGTAAACCGCTTTCACGCAGTCGTTGTATTTCTAAATCTGGAATTCCGGCTTTGATATCACGTTCAACTGCGGTTTCGGTGAGTTCTTGTCCAAGTGAAGACGCAATTTGAATCCAATCTTTTGATTCTTTAACTAGTAGTTGCACCATCAGTGTTTTTGTTATTTGGTAATGGTTAGTAGTTAGTTGATATAGTAGGGTGCGATCTTCTGCTTTGAGTACGGCATCCTACGTGTATTTCAAAAATCTGCGGAGGAGTCCTATAGTTGTTAATCATTATTTATGCATTAGCTGAATTCAATAAATATGATTGTTCTGGTTCTAACTCGTGCGATCGCTCCTGTTTACCCATCACCCGTCGTAAAATCTTCTCTACTGTAGTAGCTAATACCGCATCTCCCCTAACTCGCGGACGTGGCAAATTAATTCTTAAATCTAAGCCAATCTGACCGTTTTCAATCAATACCACTCGGTCGGCTAGCACAACGGCTTCTTCTACATCATGGGTAATCAGCAATGCAGTAAATTCTTGCTCTTGCCATAGTTTCTCAAGTAAATGCTGCATTTCAATTCGCGTTAACGCATCCAATGCTCCCAATGGCTCATCCAGCAGCAACAAAGCAGGTTGACTTGCTAATGCTCTTGCTAATGCCACCCGTTGGCGTTGTCCACCAGAGAGAACGGCGGGCCATTCATTCGCTCTGTCTTCCAGCCCCACAGCACCCAGGACTTCCAAAGCCTTTTGCCGTGCATACACTTTTGAGTTAGAATGGCTTAAGCCTAACTCTACATTTGCTACTACCCGTTGCCAAGGTAGTAACCGCGCATCCTGGAACATCATCCGAATACTTGGGTTAATCCGATGATGCGAAATTTTTTCATTTAAGAATACATCACCTGCACTCGGAATATCTAGTCCAGCAATCAAGCGCAGCATCGTACTTTTACCGCATCCACTCCGACCGACAATAGCGACAAATTCCCCTGGCTGAATATCTAAACTCACATCTTGCAAAACTGTTTTCTTTCCAAAGGTCTTTCGCAGCCTTTCGAGTTTTAAATGCATTCCACGCGCTTGTGATTTCATACAACAAATTTCCTTATATACCTATATATGCAGTTTGTACTTCTGATGACTCTGGCTTTGATTTCATCCATGCAGTCATCAAGATTGATTTATAATCTACGGTAAATCGGTCGAGTTGACGTAGATTGAGAATGATAGTAGTTTCACACGTTTAGCCGAAAAAGGCAAGTATCTTTTTGTAAAAAAATGCTAAACTACGATTAGTATCGGGATTTCGCGCTTGCGAGTGATAAACGCGGAAAGCCCGCTATAAATGTTAACGATTAACGTAATTCAAACCCCAAATTTTGCAAAGCTGACCGCAAGCGATCGCGTCCCGATAAAGACTCAGCAAACGCTACTCGTTTAGCCGAATGTTCTGCCCAATCACCAGGAACATTCATCTGTTGCGAGTTATAGAAGTCTTTCATCACTTGGTTATAGAAAGAGATATCCTCATCTTGTTCTGTTAATTTATAAGTTTCTCGATGCAACACTGCTGCTTGGGGTAAGCGTGGTTTGATTGCTGCTTCTACTGCGGGATCTACATAACCCACACACAATCCAAAAACCGCGAACACATGAGGTGGTAACTCTAAAACCTCCGCAACACCTTCTGGATTGTTACGCATCGCACCAATATACACCGTTCCCAAACCAAGAGATTCCGCTGCTACCACAGCATTTTGCGCTGCTAACGCTGCATCAATTGCTGCCATCAAAAACATTTCTAGATAATTTAATCCCTCATAAGGTAATCCGCGACTTTCTGCAACGTGAGTCAGTCTCGCTAAATCTGCCAACCACACGAGAAATAAAGGACATTGACGAATATGCGCTTGATTATTAGCTAATTGTGATAACTTTTCCTTGCGGTTTGCATCTTCAACTGCAACTACACTCCACGTCTGGAGATTCGAGGAAGTAGACGCTGACTGCGCTGCTGCTACCAAGGTTTCTAGAGTTCCTGTTGGTAAAGTATCGCTCTTGTAAGCACGAATCGAACGATGAGATAAAAGAGAACCGATACAGTCATTCAAGGGGATATCTGTATTAACGGTGTTAATGCCATAACGCTGATTAAGCAACTCGGTAAAATTGGTCATAATTTGCTGTTGGGTGTTGGGCATTGGGCATTGGGCATTGGGCAATGGGCAATGGGCAATGGGCAATGGGCATTAGGCAATGGGAATTAAAGAAGCGGCTGTAAGTGATGCGCGTTCTAATACGATTCTTTCCATGCCCGATGCCCCATGCCCGATGCCCCATTCCCCACTAACAACTATCCAAACTATCTTTTCGGTGAAAAAGCAGCATATTGCTCTGGTGATAGCATGGCTTCTTTCACATTAATCTGCTTGGGTAGTAATTTCAACTCATAAAACTTATCAGCGACTTGTTGCTGAATATTAATTAATGCTTCATCAATTGGCACAACTCCAAAATGCCTTCTTTGAGTTGCCTTTTTCATTGCGTCTAAATCAATTCCCAATACAGGTGAAAGCGTTTGTGCTATCTCATCACGATTCTTATCAGACCAATCCTCTAATTTTTTAATTTCTTCTAAAATCGCCTTAATTGTTTCTTGATTTTCTGTGGCAAATTTACGACTTGCTAAATAATAGCCACCTTGTTTAGAAATGCCTTCACCAGTAATTAAAACACGAGCATTAATTGATTTTTCCGCAGCAGCAAAAAAGGGGTCCCAAATCGCCCAACCATCAATACTACCTTTAACAAAGGCAGCACGAGCATCAGCAGGTGGTAAAAATACAGGTTGAATATCAGTGTATTTTAATCCGGCTTTTTCTAAAATTTGTATTAGCAAATAATGAGCGCTAGAAGCTTTTTGAACAGCAATTTTTTTGCCTTTTAAATCAGCTATTGTTTTGATTGGAGAGTTTTGAGGAACAAGAAGGGCTTGACCGGGTGGATTAGCAGCGATTCCAGCAATATAGGCGATAGAGGCTCCTGCTGCTTGGGCAAAAATCGGTGGTGTTTCTCCGGTTTGTCCAAAGTCAATACTGCCTACATTCATTGCTTCTAAAAGTTGTGGTCCGGCGGGAAATTCTATCCATTGTATAGATTTTCCTTCAGGTTGTAAGCGCTTTTCTAATACTCCTTTAGTCTTTAGGAGAATTATTGCTTTTTGATAGCCAAATCTAACTACTGATGCCTTGGCTTGAGTTGAGTTATTAGCAGATATAGGAGTAGTATTGCTTGCATTGTTGGCTGTGCAAGCGGCAAATAAGACGCTGAGACATAAGCCAGTAATAAAAGCCCCAGCGACGGGAATAGGTATAACCGATAGTAATTTGTTTTTATTCGCAAATTGGTCAACTCCCAATCTCTTCAACGCTGCAATCAATCGCTGAAAAATTAAGCTAATCATGAAAACTCACTCCTCTCTCTTTTATAGTACAGTAAATTGATTGATTTGCCGTAGTATGCAGGCAAAAAAAGGTGGTTTATCTTAGAAAGTAAAAGTTGTGCGGAGAACACCTACCCAGATTGGGTCATTTGCGTCATTGTGTTCTGGCTGGGTAATCAAGTAAAAAATTGGAGTGACGCTGATGTTATCACTCACCCGGAAACGATAAAAAGTTTCGATGTGTAAAGATGTATCTTTGTCTTCTCGTCGTTGTCCAGCAACTCTAAAGTCGTTACTTGTAACTTTGGGTGGAACTCCCACAGTAATTCCAGCAATATTACCTTCTTTAAATAAATCTGGAAAGCTAAAGGTGAGAGCAGCATTGATGATTGTGGCATCGTTATTATCACCGACTTCTTGATGGGCAAGAGTGTAACCAAACCAACCACCAAAATTAAAACGTTGGCTGGCTTTCCAGTTGAATTCTACGCCGAAGTTATCGGATGTGGTGGCAAGTTGTCCGAAAGGATTTCTCGCAAAAGCGCTACCTGTACCACCAGTGAGGTTATTACCGGAGTTGGTAGGATAGTATTTGCGGGTATAGGTCAGACCTAAATCAAATTGCTTGCTGGGTGAGAAGGTAAGTTGGGCGATCGCTGCTTGGGAACTACTGTTAAAAATCCCATTTTCGGGTCGATTTGCAAAAAAGTTATCAGCGATGTAACTTAAATGTACTTGTAGGCGATCGCTAAATTTGTATGTTAAAGCTGCACCTGCACCATCAAAGCCAGGACGGTACACAGTCGGGTTAAACTGTCCAAATCGAGAAAAACCACCTTGTAAGGGATTACCATTTAAAGCATTGAATGTCGGTACCCAAAGAGGAAAGTTTAGGGTTCTAGTACCGATGAAAACATTAGCATTATTCCCTACAGGGAAACGATAGTATAAGTTGGCAAGAAACAAGTTTCCCTCTGGATAATTAGTAGTCCTATCCAAGGCAAAACGGGTCATTTGGGTTCCCGTACTGCTTCCCAAAATAGGGATATTGTCTGCTTGTAAAGCAGTTGTTAGTTGGTCTTTTCCCGTAAAGCTGGTCTGAAGGACAAGTCTAGCGCGATAAGCCAAAAAGGTGTTGGTGTCATCTTTAGTATCATCTGCACGAGTATTATTTGCCCTGTCACCAAAAGTATCAGCTGCCACAAATATGGCATCACCCACCAATTTAGTTGTAGTTGAAAATTGATTTGCTTCGACTTGTGCCGATCGCGCTTCTAAGTTATCTACCCTTCCCCGTAATTGAGCAAGTTCTGGGCGAAATTCTGATGATAACCGTTGTAAAGTTACTAAATCTTCTTTTGTTGCCAGATTTGCCGTTGATGATGCAATCAATTTCGTTACTTGGTCTAAACAAGCATTTAACCCTGCTGCAAATTCGTACCGCGTTAAAGCTCGATTTCCGCGATATTTCCTGTCAGGATAGCCTGCTATACATCCATACCGCTCAACTAAAGATTGAAGTGCTTGAAATGCCCAGTCTGTCGGTTGTATATCCGAAAGTTCCGATACCGATGTCACTGGTGACTCGTTGACTGGTTCAACGGGTGTTGTTTCCGGTGGGTTTTGAGCAATTATCTCACCTAGGGGCGCTAATTTGACATCCGCGAAAGTAGAATTTGCTGTACCTCCTGCCTCAAGCACAGTTTCATCGAAAGGTAATAATGTAGGTGATGAAGTTTCTACCTTTGTCTGTGTTTCTTCTTGAGCAAGAGTTTTCGCGTTGGCTGCTAAGAAAAACAGCATTAAAAACATTGGTAAAGTAAACAGAAAATTGCCAAATTCTTTTTTCATTTTCATAGAACACACAATTCGGTCTGGTACAAATCCTCTGTGCTTCTATACGCACGTCTTCGGATAACATTGGATAAAAAAGAAAACTCTTATTAGCAATCAGGTAAAAGCTTCAATTTTGCGCTTTATCGCTACTCTGATTCGGTGCTTTGTATCTGGATCGTCATCAAAACTATCCCCTGCTAATCACAAAATTAGGCAAGAGAAAATCATTTTATGGCAATCACCAAACCGCCTTATTAAAAAATCTACGGTAAATCGGTCGATTTAGTACAGTTTGATATTACTAGATAGCAGTATTTCATACAAACTGTATGAGATGAGTATTTCTAGCTACATACTATACATAATTTAAAATTAGGACGAGACGCTTGTCTTTAGGAATCATATCTGGTAATATACATTTTTTAAAATTAACTCCGGTAATTCGGTAGATTTAGTGTATATTTAGTAAAATCGCCGTTGTTTTACTTTTTTTGCTAAAAGTAATCAAAAGAATTAATTCAAGAATATGAAATACAATCAACGGGCGTGAAAGTGACCTCAAGGTTTCAGAAATTTGTCTGGGAACCATGACTTATGGACAGCAGAATACCATTGAAGAAGCGCATCAACAGTTAGATTATGCTGTTGCCCAAGGAATAAATTTTATTGATACTGCGGAGATGTACCCAGTACCCCCGCGTGGTGAAACCCAAGGAAAAACGGAAGCTTACATCGGTGAATGGTTGAAAAAACAACAGCGATCGCGCCTGATTATTGCCACAAAAATTGCCGGTCCCGGTCGTCCTTTTAAATGGCTGCGGGGAGGAAACATCAAAATTGATAGTAATAATATCAAGCAAGCGGTAGATGATAGCTTGAAGCGATTGCAAACAGATTATATAGATTTATACCAAATTCACTGGCCCGAACGCTATGTTCCCACTTTTGGACAAACAGAGTACAAACCGGATTTGGAACGTGAAACTATCAGTATTACCGAACAATTAGAAGCATTTGCTTCGGTCATCAAAGCCGGGAAAATTCGCTATCTGGGTTTGAGTAATGAAACACCTTGGGGAGTTAGCGAGTTTATTCGTATTGCCCAACAGCAAGGATTACCCAAAGTTATCTCGATTCAAAATGCTTATAATTTGCTAAATCGCGTATTTGATTCAGCTTTAGCAGAAGTTTCTCGTTACACAAATGTTGGCTTACTCGCTTATAGTCCCCTCGGATTTGGTTTGTTATCTGGAAAGTACACAAACGATAACAAACCAGAAAATACACGCATAACTCTATTTCAAGGTTTTGGACAACGCTATCTTAAACCAAATGTGAATGAAGCTGTAGCAGCTTATGTCGAAATTGCCAGAAAGTATAATTTGAAGCCGACACAATTAGCTTTGGCTTTCGTGCGGAGTCGATGGTTTGTCAGTAGCACAATTATTGGTGCGACATCTCTACAACAACTGCAAGAAAATATTGATAGTGTGAATGTAACTCTCAACAAAGAGATTTTAGCAGAGTTAGATGCAGTTCATACACGTTATCCCAATCCCGCCCCATAATCTTAGTTTTTGACCCAATACCCCATTCCCGGTTTTGGATAACCTATGTACGTAAATCCTGATGCTGCTAGTTTCTCAGTGTCCTTGGCACTTGCAATCCCAGAGTGAGTGCTCTTGCTGCCATAAAGACAGTTAGCGATAGCCATAACAAATTATTACTACGGAAGTACCAAGCAGCGATCGCTGTAGGGGCAAAGCCTACTAAGGCAGCCTTCACCGTAGATTGGCGAAGCGTGCTACCTTTAGTCAAACCCAAAAAGTAGCCATCCAGCATGTAGGCAATTGACCCAAATCCGAGAATGGGTAGCAGCCAAGGAACATAAAGACATAGGCGATCGATAATTTCTGTGTGGTTGGTTAACAGTCCGAAAAGTGGTTTCGGAGTGAGTATGAAGGCGATCGCAAATATTAACCCCAAGCTTAAGCTAGTTCCCCCGGAAACTTGTACTAGCTGCATTAGTCCCTCAGTAGTTCCTTTGCCTCGAAAAACCCCCGCCAAACTCTCTGTAGCGAATGCCAACCCATCTATGAGATATGCCGCCAGTCCCACAACCTGCATGAGTACTGCATTCGTCGTTAGAACAACGGTTCCCAAAGTTGAACTCAGGGTGGTGAATATCGCAAACGTGGAAATCAACGCTAAGGTGCGAATGAGAATCTCGCCGTTAAGCGTGAAGGCAACTTTTAAGTCAGATGGTTCAAACAGCTTTCTCGCTAATGCTTGCACCTGCTTGAACCGAATTTCTTGGTAAAATAGCAGGATTCCCACCAGCAGCATCAGATACTGACTAGTTGCCGTTGCCAGTCCAGCACCTCTACTTTCCCATCCCCAGCGGACAATGAACATGTAGTCAAGTAGTACATTTGTCATATTACTGACTACTGAAAGTAGAAGCACCTTATTGCTTTGTTCCCGTCCCAGAAACCAACCAATCAGCACAAAGTTGATCAGCGTTGCTGGCGCACCCCAGATTAAAGCATTATAAAAGGCTTGTCCTGAAGCTTTGACTTCTGGTGTAGCACTTAAGAGGGCAAAACCCAACATTCGCAAGGGTTGTTGGAACACTAGAATTGCTAGTCCTAGTAACAATGCTAAAACTCCATGCCGTAACCCAATTAATAGCACGGACTCCTGATCTTCCTGCCCCATTGCTTGGGCAGTCATTCCAGTTGTGCCCATACGAAGGAAACCAAATGTCAAATAGATATAGTTGAATAGAACCGCCGCCAAGGTTACTCCTGCCAGATGACGGATCTCTGTCAAATGTCCCAAGAATGCCACATCCATCAGTCCTGCTAGGGGAACCATAAGGTTTGAGAGGATGTTGATTATTGACAGTTTGAAGAACTGGTACAAGAACGTTGGTTTTTGCGAGAGGAAAGGCAAGATTAGGATACTCCTTCAAGACTGTCTAGAGGTGGTCGGGTAGTTTGCGTAGCCTTTTTAACTGGATTTTGGACTATTGATGTATTGAGATTAGCTGCCTAATACAGATGCTATTTCCCTCGCACAACTAAAGCGCAAATTTTCCTGACGATGGCGATGTTGCAGACGCTCATAAAACCAGAGTGATGAACTACCCCACCCTATAGAGGGATGGGGTTTCCAACTTCGCAGGGAATCGCATCTAGCAAAACCGAAGTTTTACCAGGTTGACTTATATTCCCTCCATTG
>NZ_JBPAOH010000078.1:0-35985 GCF_050875635.1 Tolypothrix sp. VBCCA 56010 | reverse complement strand
CCCCCATCTCCCCCTCCCCCCATCTCCCCCTCCCCCCATCTCTATGACTAAAGAACAAACTTGGAGTCAGCGATTTGAATCAGCGTTACATCCAGCGATCGCTCAATTTAACGCAAGTATAAGTTTTGACATTGAATTAATCGAATACGATATCACTGGCTCTCAAGCTCATGCGAAAATGCTGGCTCACACTAACATCATTTCTCCAGAAGAAGGAAGTCTTCTGGTTTCAGGTTTAGAACAAATTCGTCAGGAATATCGCGCCGGCAAATTTCACCCAGGTATCGACGCGGAAGATGTACACTTTGCTGTGGAAAAGCGATTGACGGAAATTGTTGGTGATGTCGGGAAAAAGCTGCATACAGCGCGATCGCGTAATGACCAAGTTGGTACCGATACCAGGCTTTATCTACGCGACCAAATTCAACACATCCGCAATTCTCTGCGAGAATTTCAAACTGTCTTATTAGATATAGCCGACAACCATATTCAAACGCTGATACCAGGTTACACGCACCTACAACGCGCCCAGCCTCTAAGTTTGGCTCATCACCTCTTAGCATACTTTCAAATGGCGCAGCGCGACTGGGAACGCTTGGGAGATGTTTATCGTCGGGTAAATATTTCCCCTTTAGGGTGTGGTGCTTTGGCGGGAACTACTTTCCCGATTGACCGTTATTACACCGCCGAACTATTGCAATTTGAGGAAGTTTATGCTAATAGTTTGGATGGAGTAAGCGATCGCGATTTTGCGATTGAATTTCTTTGTGCTGCTAGTTTGATTATGGTTCACCTCAGCCGCCTTTCGGAAGAGGTAATTCTTTGGTCATCGGAAGAATTTGGCTTTGTCACCCTGAAAGATAGCTGTGCTACGGGTTCCAGCATTATGCCGCAAAAGAAAAACCCCGATGTCCCAGAATTGGTGCGGGGGAAAACTGGGCGCGTATTCGGTCATCTGCAAGCAATGTTGGTGATAATGAAGGGGCTACCTTTGGCATATAACAAAGACTTGCAAGAAGATAAAGAAGGTTTATTTGATAGTGTCAAAACAGTCAAAGCTTGTTTAGAAGCGATGACGATTTTGCTGCGGGAAGGTTTAGAATTTCGCACTCAGCGCTTGACATCAGCTGTAGCCGAGGACTTTTCAAATGCTACCGATGTAGCAGATTATCTAGCGGGGCGGGGTGTACCTTTCCGAGAAGCTTACAATCTCGTGGGTAAAGTGGTGAAAACCAGCATTGCCGCAGGTAAACTTTTAAAAGATTTGAGTTTATCAGAATGGCAGCAATTGCATCCAGCGTTTGAGGCAGATATTTATGAAGCGATCGCCCCCCGTCAAGTTGTTGCAGCCCGCAACAGCTACGGTGGTACAGGCTTTGAACAAGTAAGCAAAGCGCTGAAAGCCGCCCGCGCTCAAATAACTGCTGAATAATAAATAAGGGCGTATAAATAATATACGCCCTTTCAATTGACGGATTATGAGACTACATAACATCCTTGGCTTTTAAGGACTTAAATCTACGCTATGCCGTCCCAAAGCGGTATGTATGATTATCGTATTACCTATTTAATCTCTACCCCTAGCGATCGGCTAAGGATAGGAGCATTATGGAATCTAAGCTAAAAGAAAAGCTCAACAAGCATTTGAGCAACATTCTTTATTCAGCAGCATCCATTGAAGCTGCGCCCTCATCCTCTTCACTCTTCGGCGGTCTTTGCTGGAATCTTCTCTGCATTCGTCCTGTAGTAGTTCGTTTACGAAACTTTCGGGCATATGCCTGGTTCCGTAGCGCCTTTTCTTTTTTGGGGTTGCGGCGCTTCGCCATGTTCACCTCATTAATAAACAACAAACTGAAGCCAGAAATAACTTAGGCAATATCAACGACCAACGTTATTGATATAGTCTTAGTCTAACTCAGCACTCAATACACTTTAAACAGTGTTCTAGTCTACCGCATCTAAGTTTTTTCTGTCAATCAAACTTGAGAATTATTTTTTGATTAATTAACAATGAATTAATATTTGTAATTTTATTGCTCAATTTTGATGTGGAATAGGCAATTTCAAAGCAAAATATTTAAATATAGAAATTATTTTATAATAAAATTTTAAATAATTGAAAAGATTAACGTTATTTCCAGTAGAGATTTAAGCAATTTAGATTTTTCAGCAAGTATTTATTGCCACTTTCAACAAGGTAATATTAGCTAAAAACTAAAAAATTATTAGCTCATAATGATTATGTATATATGTAGTTTTAGTTTCACCAAATGCTAAAATTGATATGTTCTGCGGTAATCGTTAGAATAAAACCTTAAACCACAAGCATCCTGACATAACACAAAATTCAATATTTTCGTAGTTGAACGGATGTTAGTGGTGGCGAGTTCTACAGTACAACACAGACATTGGAAGATTGAACGTTTTTGCTTTTTTTGCTGCAACTGTCCAGTCCACACGTAGCTTATGGCGCTTTGGACAAGCCGTACTGGGTATCCTCTTTCGTCATCCCATCACTGGCACCAGTATCATCCCCATTTTACCCGATGGTAGGATTGTGCTAATCCGGCGGCGTGACAATGGTCGCTGGGCATTGCCTGGAGGGATGGTGGACTGGGGAGAAGATATTCCGAATACAGTCCAGCGCGAGTTGATGGAGGAAACTGGGCTTGATTTGGTGAAAATTCGGCGTTTGGTAGGAGTCTACTCCGCACCAGATCGCGATCCCAGAATTCATTCGATTTGTATTGTCGTTGAAGCAGAAGTGCAAGGAATTATGGAAATTCAGGATACTTTGGAAGCAATGGAAATCCAGGCATTTCCTCTCAACTCTCTACCACCAGGGGAAATGTCCCACGATCACAACCGACAGTTGCAAGATTACTTGCAGGGCTTGACAACATTAGCGTAAAAGTATAATTGTCATTTGTTAGTTGTTGGTTGTCAATGGGCATTGGGCATTGGGAATTGGGAATTGGGAATTAAAGAAGTTCGGTGATGCGCGAGTGGGTGAATAAATACGATTCTTTCCATGCTCCATGCCCCATGACGGCAGGTGCTCCACTTGGGGAGACCCCAAGACCGCACTGCCTCCCCCATGCCCCATGCCCCACTAACCACTATCTACTAACCAATAAATTAAAATGAATAATTTATTTCGTAACTCCCGGAGAAAACTTTCTCAAGGGTTGTTATTCTGGCGTGAACTTGGGGAAGGAACTTCTATAATTTTCTTACATGGTGCTTGGAATGATAGCTGTGAATGGTTATCGGTGATGGAATTGCTTTCAAATTACCATTGCTTTGCACCAGATTTATTCGGTTTCGGTGAGTCAGATTATCCTAATGTTCATTACTCAATTGATTTACTCTTAGAATCTCTTGCTGAATTTCTTGACGCTTTAAAGCTGGAAAAAGTTTATTTAGTCGGACATTCTCTTGGAGGCTGGATTGCTGCTAGTTATGCATTAAAATATTCACAGCAAGTTAGTGGTTTAGTATTGTTAGCACCAGAGGGTGTGGAAATAGAAGGACAAGAAAAGCGTTTGGATAAAATGCGGCAATTAGTAAAGCGATCGCCTTTTATATTTAAATTATTGCGATTACTTCGCCCCATAACTAAAATGTTAGGCTGGGATAAAGAAATTGAACAAGATTGGCAGCTTTATCAAACACTGGTGAAATATCCCACAGCTTGCAAAATATTATTTCAACGTCAGCAGCCAGAAATTAATGCCGAATTCTTACACGACCGATTATATACTTTAGAAATGCCAGTTTTGATTTTGCAAGGTGGAGAAGATACACCACACAGTTTAGCCATGAGTAAAGTTTACAGTCAAATTCCTTCATCTGAGTTAAAAATAATTGCTCATGGAAAAAGCGATTTACCAGAATCTTGCGCTGGTATTGTCGCTGGATATATTCGAGAATTTATCAAAAGTCAGGAGTTAAGTTATTAAATATAGATATTTAATTCGGCAATATTTGCAAAGTTTAATTGGCAATGAAAAATCAGCAATTGTTTAGTAATCGAGTAAGAATACTCGCTACTATGCATCAAAAAGAGAGTAGTTAGTAGTTAGTGGGCATTGGGCACGATCGCATGGGGCATGGGGCATGGGGGAGGCAGTGCGGTCTTGGGGTCTCCCCAAGTGGAGCACCTGCCGTCATGGGGCATGGGGAATGGGGAATGGGGAATGGGGGAGAAATATTTCTTCTTTCTTTACCTTTTGCCTTTAGCCTTTACCCTTTCCCCTTCCCCAATGCCCGATGCCCATTGCCCATTGCCCATTGCCCAATGCCCCATGCCCACTAACAACTAACCAATAACCACGCTTTTATTACCAATCAATTGGTTTTCTATCGCGGAAAAATCCACCCGTCGCACCTCCATCTGCATGAGTTGCTAGCCAGACAATTGTATCAACTCCTTGTTCTGGAGTTCTAGTTGCATTTGCCCCACCCATATCTGTTTTTACCCAACCAGGGCAAACCGAATTAACTAAGATATTTGTGCCTTGTAATTCGCTGGCAAAAATCCGGGTTAAAGCATTGACAGCAGCTTTAGAAAGGCGATATCCGGTGTAACCACCACCCATATCATGAAGTTGCCCCATCCCAGAAGAAACATTTACTATGCGTCCATAATTCTGTTTCTTCATCAACGGAATTAACGCTTGAGTCACTCGCAAAACACCGTAAACATTCGTTGCGATCGTTTGCTGCACAGTGTCAATTTTGGCATCAAAAACACTGTTGTTGCCAACTTCATCAATATATATACCCGCGTTGTTCACCAAAACATCAAGCTTTCCAAACTGCTGAGAAATAAATTCAGCTAATTTTTGACTACTTTCATCACTAGTCACATCAAGAGGATGAAATGTCACATCCAAATTCTCAGCTTGCAACTTTTCAGCCGCAGCTTTACCTTTTGCTTCATCTCGACTGGTGAGAACTACCTGATACTGAAGTTTAGCTAACTGGCGAGAAGCTTCAAATCCCAAACCGCGATTTCCACCAGTAACTACAGCAACTTTCTTTGTTGTACTCATTAACTTCTTCCTAACTAAAACTACCTCAACGCATACTCTGAGTTATATTCAACTAACTCAATCTCATTCCCATCAGGATCGTTAACGTAAATTCTGTGCTTCGTTTCTGGTGCAGTCATTGTATAATACTCAATGCCTTCAGAATCAAGCAGTTTTTTCATCGCTTCCCCATCTTTAATCGTAAAGCCTACATGGTTGATACCGATATTTTCGTAAGCTGTATGCACATGCTTTAACTCAGGATAATCATTGAGTGCAAGATAAAATTGATCGTTGCCAAAATGCATCCAGCGACTACCGTTAAATACACCTTCAACGCGCACATACCAATCAGGAAAGATGCTTTGATAAAACTTTTTGGTTGCGTCAATATCTTTGCAAGCAAGGTTAATGTGTTCAAAACGAGTAAAGTTCATTTTGTGTTCCTTTTATGTTGTAATTTTTCGTATCTCGTTCCCAGATGCCTACCTGTAACAAGGCTTTGCAGACTGGAGTTTTTTCTCTTTCCTAAATCATAGTCGATATGAGTATGAGTTGACTATCTTTTTTGTTAAGAAATATTACAGATGCGTTGACACCAGTAAAATAATCATATTTAAAATTTTTTATACATTAAGACAAGAGAGATTAAGTTATACCCAGACTGGCTTTACAATCCAAATCGATTTGTATTCTGAATAATACATGTATAGTGAATTACCTTTTTTTACGTAAATTAACCGCATTTAATTGCGATGAAAAGCGACTTGAAGCTGCAAAGCTACTATTTAGGCAACTAATCAAAACGGTTCTTCAAAGAAATTTTCGAGAGTGAATCTTTCCTTCAAAATATCAGCCATTGGGTAATCTTTGTCATCAAAAAGCAGAGATACTTCACATCTAGTCAAGGGGAAAGGTTCTAAAAGCTTGTCTTTTTCCCAACTTTCTAATCTCCACCAAAGAGTTTGCACAGCTATTTCTTTGCCATCAATCAATTCAAAAGTAATTTCACCAATATTATTAACTCCAACAATTTGTTTACCGTGTCCCCATTTGCCGCGAAAATCACGATCGTTTTTGGCGATCGCTAAATATTTCTCTAAAAACTCCTTGCGTGCTTGTCCAGGCAAAGGAGCTATGATAGATATCGGTTTAACAGGATGTGAACCGGGTGGCTGAGTGAATTTTTCTTCTTTAGCTAACAAAAAATCAATTCGATATAACCATTCCGGTTTTTCTGTAATTTGTAATGCTGTATGCCAAATGCGCTCTTTAAGTAAATTAATTACAGCAGGACTACCTTTAACTCTCCAAGGAACAGATTGAACCGTATTATCCATCATTGTATATGAAATACCAATTTCTAATTCTTTACCAGCTTTATTTTCCCAGCCGATAATCTTAGAAGTTGGTAAACTTTTAAGAAATTCTATCGGGAAAAAGCCTTTAGTATGCAAAGAATGGCTACCACCGATTCCCTTAACTTCGTTTTTTAAAGAACTGCTAGTAAATTGAGCGACTACAAGCTCAGTATCAACTTTTTCTAAACTTTCAAATGGACGTGTTGCGGAATATTGCAAACGAGCGGCAAAACTGTAATGAACATCACCAGATAAGATAATTAGTCGACTTTTCTGTGTTGGTAATGCGCGTAATGTTAAAGCCGCAAATAACCTTTCAAATGCAGCATCATCTAAACTCCAAGCTTCTGGATCGAAACCCCAAGCTACAGTACCTAGTTGCTGAGATACACTTTTAACTGTCTTTTGTATTTCTTCTAAAAATGGTACACCAATAACTGGACCTGGGGATATCAAAAAAGTTATTTTTGTATTAGGAGGAACTACTTTTGATATTTGCTCATCGCAACCTTTAGCACCCAAAAGTGCGGGAAAATCAAAATCTTTTCCGGGAAATTCGCGCCAAGTACGAGTATCGAGTACTATGACTTCATAACCTGGACTAGTTACTGTGTAGTGCCATTTAATGTTATTATCAGTGTGAGGTATTCCTCTTGGGTTACTGTTTTTAATATCTGCAACAGTCGGTAAAGCAAGGCGATAAGCGATTTCTTTTTCATACTCTATATTTTTACCTTTTGATGCTGACCATGCAGCAGCAGCGTGAAGTAATGCATTTCCAGGTTTGCCTTCTGTAAACTGGTCTGGTGTATTTCCCCAGGCTTGAAATACAGCATATGCCAGCATACCATTTTGTAGAACACGCCTGCCTAAGGGTTTAGTGAGGACGCGATCGCACCAAGCCATATTCAAATACCAATCATCCGTAATTTCATGATCGTCAAATATCATGTAAGTCGGAATATTCGCTAAAGCGCGTCTAATTTCCTTCAGGGTTAACTGAAATTGTTGTAAATAGCCAAGTTCTTCATTAAATAAAGCTATATCTTTTCGTTTTCCTTGTACATTCAAGTTAACATCTGCAAATGTTGGTAAATCTTCAGGTTTAGTCCATAGCGCATCACACCAGCCAAATAAATACATTGCATAAAATTCGCCTAATGTGAATAAATGGCTTTTAGCAACATCAGAAATTTTGTTTAATTTAGTAATACTGCTTGTTAAACCAGCAGTATATGTTGCTAACTTATTGCGTTTTCCAGCATTTAACTCTTCAATATTTTCCACATCTGGTAACACCTCCGACCATCCTAAAAGCGTCTGACCAGCATCAATTAACATGAAAAGTAAAGCATCTGCCACATCATCAGCATAAATTTGATCGCCTGTCAAGAAAAGTTGATGCGGTCGCTTTTTCGGGTCTTGTATCAACGCTTCTTTAATCATCTTGTCCAACGTCGCTAGCGCGTCAATACTTTCTCCGTGTGCTTTGCGGCAAGAACCGTGAATGATGCGTAAATCATTTAAATTAGTTGGTGGAAGCGCGAAAGAAGGTAAGTTATAGGGAGGATATGTAATATCTTCAATTGATCCTGATGAATTTAAAATACCCGGTATATTCAGTGTTTCTCCTGGGTCAAATGCTAAATTGTAGAGATAATTTTCACCAGATGCAAGCACATTTGATGCAGTTTTCGCAGTGACAGCGACAACATGCAAATAAATACCAAGTTGAATTGTTTTTCCCCTCCCTGTAAGTAATAATTTTTTGCTAGTATCAAAGACTGCTAAATAAACAGTGCGGCTTTCTTTCAAAGCTACCCACACAGTTACAGCATTCGCTTCAGTGCGTCTCAGAATTGGTCCTGCGAGAACGAGTGGCAGGTTATTCAGCCTATCCCTTAAAGGTGTCCATGTCATGAGACTTCTGGCATCAACGATATATTTCGAGTATATTTTTATCGGAGAAAAAAGTCACGCTTGAGATAAAAATGCTCTACAATTGTAAAAGCCAAAGGCGAAAAAGTTCTACAATAATTCGCCAGCATCCGTCAATTTCTTTAACTACATCATGGCGCTTGAGAGTTTTCAAGGCTTCTTGCAAAGTTGCCTCATCCATGTTTGTAGATTGAACTAAGGCATCCAGAGTTAAGCCTTGGGGGTGAGGTGCAAGTATCCTGAGTATATCATGTTGTCCAACCGCACCGCACACCGCTTGACCCCAAACACCATTAAAATAGCCGCTTCCCTTTTTAAAGAAATCGGCATCTTTAATCACAGCTTCCACATCCTCGACTGTAAAAACAGGGTTGCGTTGGTTTCTCATGGTAAAAACTTGGTCATTGTAGCGACGAACTAACTGAAAACCCACCAGTTGCACTAAATATGGTTGTCCGTGGGTGAGGTCGTAGATTTTATCTAGTGCTTCCGGGGTATAGTCAAGGGGAAAATCTTCAATAGCTGGATTTGCTAAAATCTCCCGTGTTGCGTCGGCTTCCATAAAACCAACGCGAATAGTAATAACGCTAGCGTAAAAAGGTTGGAAGTAATCGCTTGTCATTTCTTCCAATGTGTGCAAGCCAGCTAAAGCAAAAGCAATTTTAGAGCTTTTATGCGCCAACCCCCGCAGATATCCCATAAAATCTTTAGGAATTTTACCCGCTTCAATTAGTTTCTCGATTTGCTCAAATTCGTCTAAAGCGATAATTAAACCTTTTGGATTTTGTAGAGACTCGACGCCAGACGCTACAACGGAGGGAACCTCCGCAACGCGCTGGCTCATTAATCGCGTCTCTACCTGTGCCAAATATCTTCTAAAAGTCGGTAAGGGAAGACTTAACAAATCATCATTGCTTGGGGGTGGAATTTGCACGACCTCAGAAATGGCATCACAAATAGCCATCATTACCTCTGCAACTCCTTCGGGTGCATTTCCCACTTCCAGGAGGTTGACATAGGCTACCTGTACATTTGCACTGACAAAATTAGCGACGTTCCGCAGGATGGAAGTTTTGCCCATGCGCCTGTGACCGTAGATTACCACAGACTGGAGTTGATGATTTGTCACCCAGAGTTCTTTTAGCTGTCGGATCACGTCTTCCCGTCCGACGAAGAGGTTGCCTTGTACTGGGTTCCCCGCAACGTAGGGATTATTTACAGGTTCGGTAATGACAATTTCGCCGACTTCACCTGCAACATCCAGCAATGCTTCTTGCCAAGTTTGGGCGATGTTGACAATTAAATCTCGTTCCGCGTTGGGCAAAGATTCCTGATTGTTTAGAATAGTTTTCAGTTTCCCTAAAGCGCGGTTAATGGCTGAGGAACGTTGAAAACGGGAAGAACTGCGCTGCACAAGTTGGGCATTTTCAACTACCTTCTTTAGAGATGTGAGTGTTACCCAAGTAGTTGGACGCAGCAGTGGTTGCTGTGGGAAGGGAGGGATTTGTACAGCAGCAATGGTGTCTGCTGTCCAAGCATAGTAAAAGGCTGCGAGAGTTTGGGCAAGGGTGAACATCTCTTCACCATAAAGAAGAGAACGCACCACAGCAAAAACCTCCATTGCTTTTACTGGTTCTTTTTTATGCAAATACCAAAAACCAGCCGCAGCAACACAAGCAGGTGTGTCTACGCGTGTATCAGTGAAAAAACGAGCCCGTAATCTTCGTTCCCAGCTAGAGGGTAACAAGTAGATACCTTCAATAAATTTTGACTTTAGCACTGCTTTTAAATCAGTACAGGCAAAACGCACTAGCTGCCAATTAAAAGGGTTTTCAGCTAACTGGACTACGCGAAAAATGACTTGCTCTGGAGGCGTTGCAGCCAATACCTGATTTAGAGCTTGAACAACGGGAATAAATTGCAGAGTGTAAGCCAGTAACTCATTGGCATTATGCAAACCAGTCTCCCAGTCTTGATGTAGCCAACTTTTCAATCGAGAAGACAGAGAGTAAAGGGGAAGTGGAGTAACGTGGGGGATTTGCCATTTTCTATTTTGGGGTGTTTGTAGAAAAAAAGGTAGACCTGAAAGCCAATTATCTAGACGAAGTATCGCCACGCCGAACCCCACGCCCCACGCCACGCCCGATGCCACGCCCGATGCCACGCCGCCCCACGCCACGCTCGATGCCACGCCCCACGCCACGCTCGATGCCACGCCCCACGCCACGCCCCACGCCACGCCGCCCCACGCCACGCTCGATGCCACGCCCCGCGCCACGCTCGATGCCACGCCCGATGCCACGCCTCCCGTTACGCTTACGTTTATTACCGCCACGGCTCCGACCGCGCCTCCCGCTTCGCCAAGCGCCACGCCGACGAACCCCACGCCGAACACCACGCCGAACACCACGCCGAACGCTACGCCGAACACCACGCCGAACACCACGCCCAACGCCACGCCCAACGCCACGCCCAACGCCACGCCCAACGCCACGCCCAACGCCACGCCCAACGCCACGCCCAACGCCACGCCCAACGCCACGCCGAACCAATCAACACGAACGCCTATTTCCTGAAGAATCAAACCTAAAATTGAGGACGTGACAACTGTCAAAATCACCCCTTGGAAAAGCAGCTGACGCAGGATGGAGTTTTGAGAAAGCAGCTGCCATCCCTTTTGCCAATTCATTTCTTTTTGAGAAATATACCCACCCCCGAAGGTGTCCACATACCACCGCAAAGCTTGGGGAAAATAAAAGACCCAGTACAACAGGCGCAGATAATCCAACGGGTTCCAGAGGGAAAGGGGGCGCTTGAGTTTAGGCGCTAAGTTTAGGCGGGGAACTGGGCGTTGCTGGTTCATTGCCCACTCTCCACATATTTCCGATAAGTTCGATAGCACAGTTGCATCAATTTCCGAGGATGTCCCCTACTTTCTTCGACAAGTTGAATAATTTCCTCTTCAGTAAAACTCACATAAGTCTTCATCAAACGAGCAGCAATAAAATCACGCATCGTGGCATCGTCCCAAGGTTGGATATTTTCCTCTTGACAAATACCTGCAAGCGGTGATGTTTTGCCATCATTCTGACTGTCGTTAAACAAATCTTCCAGAGGTTCATTAGCAGCTAAAATCAATCGCAGAGGAGCATCACCACCCTCAGCTAAACCGCGCAGTTGATCGCGAACTTGACGAGTAAATCCTTTCCAGGTAAGCTTCCCCACATTATCTAAAGCCAGCAGTACTTTTTTATCGCGTTGTCGCAAGTTGCGAGTTAGTTTATAACCTTTACATTCGGGGATAGCAACCTTGTCGCATAAAGCAATGTAGAAGTCTTTTTCATCACCAATGTCATTTAAATCGAAGAATACTGCTAGACGCGACTGTTGAAGACGATTTTCTGCGACTCGGCAAATCTCCCATAACAGAGAAGACTTGCCAAGACCATCTTTGCCGATTAATGCTACACTACTACCACTATTTAACACCTCAAATACTCTTTGGATTTCTCGCTGTCGTCCAAAAAACTGTTGCGGCTGTTCTACTCTGCCATTTTGGGGTACAAAGGGATTAGGAATTATTTTTTTAACTCTCGGCTTTGCGGTGGGATTTACATAAATAACTGGTATGAGATGTTCTGGAAGATTATATAGTTGAATTTCTACACGACCAAATTCATAAGCCTCTTTAATTGAACGGTTTGCGGCTAATGCTTTATAAAAACCAACCGAAAAGGCGATCGCTGCTTTATCTCCAATCGCTTGATTCATCCCAATGACAAATCTAATATGTTGGGCGATCGCTTGAGCCTGAATTTCAGAATAACAAGCGTTCAAGACTACACAATCGATTTTATCTGCTACCAGTTCAAATAAATTTGCTAAAGCATCGGCTTGTACAAGCTGCGATTTTCCTGCTAAACTCTCGAAGTAAAGCTCACCTGTGCTTGTTCCATGTCCGGAGAAATGCACAATTTGCGGATCGACATCGAATATTGCCTGTGTTATATCCCCTACGCGAACCGATTCACGGGACTCTAGTATAAATCTATCTCTCTCTTTGGATAGATGCAGCCGTTCACGAATATCTCGCAACTCTTGCAATAAACGCAACCGACGTTCATCACTCGGATCGGCTGCTAAAAACAGGATTTTTACAGGAATATCGCTGTTATGCACGCATTGTATAAAGGTTTAATTAGGAATTAGTATACCAAGTACTGTGATTTGAGGTTGTGAATAATATACTGTTTAACGAACCGCGTTCGCCCTTGGCGTTGCCGAAGGCTAGACGCGAAGTACAGGTTCGCGTAGCGTCTCCGAAGGAGAAGGAAGAAGAGGAAGATTTTGGTATGTGTGTGTTTAATTTAACTTTAGAGGATGTGCGATCGCTCTTTTAAATCCTTGGTAATTTTCAAGTTTTCATAACGACAGCTTCAGCATTGATAAGCACAGCTTCAGTTGTGTTAACAACGGCTTGAATTTTACTTATAATACTTGATGTTGTGGTCACGACAGCTTCAGCATTCATAACCACAGCTTCAGTTGTGTTAACAACGGCTTGAATTTTGCTTATAACATTTAAGGTTTTTAGCCCACGCAGGTGGGCTTTGTTCTTATAGCCTCAGGCTTCCAGCCTGAAGGCAAAATTATTTGCTAATATCTAATCCGTGGGTCTATATATGCATTTAAAATATCAATCAAAATGCTTGCACCCACGACAATCGCACCAAAAAAGACCATGATTCCCTGTACTGTAGGATAATCGCGTTCGGTAATCGCTTGATACAATCGATTTGCTAATCCGGGCCAAGAAAATGTTACCTCGGTTAAAATTGCTCCACCTAACAAGGAAGCAAAAGTTAATCCTAAAACTGTAATTACTGGAATTAAAGCATTTTTTAAAGCGTGGGAAACTAAAATCTTTTTCTCCGGAATACCTCTTGCCCTAGCTGCTTCTACATAATCTGCTTTCATGGTTTGCTTTAAATTAACTCGCACAATCCGCTCAAAAATACCACTCAGCAATAGCCCTAAGGTAAAACTCGGAAGAATGAGATAATACAAAGTCGTAAAAAACTGAGTTAAATTACCACCAAATAAACTGTCTATTGTATATAAACCAGTGATATGATTGGGTGCAGGAACAGTTGCCGGAAAGCGTGTTCCCAAGGGCAACCAATCAAGTTGAACTGCGAAAATTAATTGCAAAATCATTCCTACCCAAAACATGGGAAGCGAATAAGTAACGATACCAAATAATCGTCCTCCAACGTCAAGAGGTGTACCGGGACGAGAAGCAGAAATAGTGCCGACAGTAATACCGACAATTAAAGCGATCGCAATACTAAAGACTGCTAATTCTGCTGTTGCTGGAAAGAATTGCCAAATAATATCCCAAACTTTCTGTCCCCTACTGCTGATTGAATTACCCATATCTAAATGCAGTAAGTTTCCTACATAGTTGAGATATTGTAACCCTATAGGTAGATTTAAACCTAGTTGTTTTCGCAACTCTGCTTTAGCACTTTCTGGGGCACGTCCACCAAGAATTGCATCAGCCGGATCTCCTGGTGTTGCTCTTAATAAAAGAAACACAATTGTGATAATTGTTAACAGTTGAAGTGGTGCTAACAGCAGACGCGAAGTGATGTAATATGTTATTGCTTTGGAACGAGACATGATATTGGTAGATAGTTGATAGTTAGTTGATGGGCATTGGGCATGGGGCATCGGGCATTGGGCATGGAAAGAATCCTATTAATGAGCGCATTACTTTCAAAGAACTTGTTTAATTCCTAATGCCCATTGCCCATTGCCCATTGCCCAATGCCCATTCCCTACTTTTTAATTGCTCTATATATCAAATTCTGGGTAGGATCTAGTTGCACCCCAGCCATACCTTTTTGAGCAAATACAAAATCTTTACTTTGCCATAAAGGAACGTAAGGCACATCTTTTGCTATTAATTCTTGAATTTCTGTAAAGATTTTTTGACGAACTTCGGGGTTTTGTTCTTGACGCTGCTGGTCAATGAGTTTATTCATGCGATCGCTATAGTAAAATGACCCTTGAGACTGACTTCCACCATCAAGACATCCTTTTGCGGTTGAGCCTTTATCGCAAGAGAGAAACGGTTGAATGTAATTGTCTGCATCTAAAAAGTCAGGATACCAATCGAGCAAAATTGCTGGATATATACCTTTAGGAATTTGTTGAAAAAATGTTGTGGAATCTACAGCAACTACTTCAAATTGCAAAATTCCGTCCATTGTTTTCTTAGCTAGAGCCTTGAGTACTATAGCTGCTAAACTGCGAGGAGGAGAACTAGAAGGATACCAAATTTCTACCTTTGCCGGATTGCTTTTTGAGAAACCAGCTGATGTTAGCAGTTGTTTAGCCTTTTCGGTGTTGCCATCTCCATATTGCTTTTGAAAGACAGGCTTATAAACATTTAAAGTTGTCGGTATCATGCTGTAAGCTGGGTCAGCTTGACCATACCAAACTCGCTCTTTAATTTGCGATCGGTCAATCATGGAAGCGATCGCTTGTCTGACAACTGGATTATCTAAAGGCTTTTGATTTTGATTCAAAGCCATATAACTCATAACGCTACCCTGAGTCGGGATTGCTTGCCAATCGCCGTTTTTTGCTTTATCTTTCAAACTGCGAACTTGATCCGGGTCCATCGACAGGTAAGCTACATCCACAGACTTTTTCCGAAAAGCGTTATACAAATTGACTCCACTGCTGAGGATTTGCAATTTAATACCGTTATTAGCTGGCTTTTCTCCCCAATACTTCTCAAAAACATCAAATTGCACCGAATCGGGACCAAAATTCGCTAATTTGTAAGGACCAGTTCCGACAAAAATATTCGGCTTAAATTTACCTTCACCGATTTCGTAAACTTTAGGCGAAACTGGACAAACTCCAGAAAATGCTAATAGTGAGGGAAACGCTGCAAAAGGCTTTTTCAGTTTGATGGTTAACTCATAATTTCCGGTAGCTTTTGCTGATTCCACCACATCTGCTAGCAAGAAAGAGGGTTTGCCCTTATTTTGGAGAAAACGCTTGAGGCTAAATGCCATTGCTTCCGCGTTAAAAGGAGTTTCATCGTGAAAAACTACTCCCTGACGCAGGGGAATCGTATAAGTTAAACCATCTTGACTAATTTGCGGTAATGCTGTAGCCAATTGAGGCTTAATTTCGGTGCTGCCTGGTTCGTAGGTGTAGAGGCGATCGCTCATGTTATACACTAAACCCAGCGATGCTAACTCATAAGCATCAGCCGGATCGAGAGTACGTGGCTTCTGCGTTGTACCTACAGTAATCCGACCATTGCCTGTAGTATTCACATCAGATGGCGAAGTCCCTGTCTGTTGGGGATTACCGCAACTAACAATCAACAATAAACATAAACAAAACAAACAAAGGAATTTGGTAATTCCACCCCACGGCTTTAGTGACAAGGAAAACCAGGTCATAGCATTAAAATTTTTGATATTAGCGGTGAGCTATTTTACTATATGTGTGGCTAAATGCTTTATTTAATTTTTTCGGCTTGTATTTAAAGCTTCGCAATATACTGACTGCAACTTAGTCATCGTTGACACAAAAAATTAACAAAAATATACATTTTGTCACTTCAAACTTTTTTTGAATAAAAATTACAATTTATAACAAAGTTAGTCAAAAAATCATATTTACGCTCTTTTGAGATTTGTTAAGCTTTGACCGTAGTTGAAGCTGATGCAAATGAAATTTTTGCATAGCTTTATTGAGAAACTGCATATAGATACATAATTAAGAAACGCGATCGCGATATTGTAAACAGCAAATTGATAGTCTAATAGCGGGACTTACGAGCGTGAAGTATTTCTTTCTATCAGAGGGATGGACAGTTGGCAGAGTTTGGGCATCTGAGGGATTATGGCAGATAACCGCATGGCGACGCCAACCAGATATTCAGCAAATGAATATTTGTCTAGTAGAACAAAATGAATTGTTATGGCTTTACCGAGCCGAAGAAGCCGTTTTAACCGTCGAAGTCAAGCCAACAGCACTCCAACAAGTAGCCCCCATCGGTCAAGTAGTGCTGAAGCGTCTAATGAGTGCCGAGCAAGTAATCGAGCGTCTAGGTAGCGCCGAAACGAGGTGCCATCTGCAAAATATCGATTTGGTTGTGAGGTAGGGGGGCATGGGGCATGGGGCATGGGGCATGGGGCATGGGGCATGGGGCATGGGGCATGGGGCATGGGGCATGGGGCATGGGGCATGGTCTATGTGGGAGGCGTGAAATACGTCTAGCTTCTTTTTATTCCCAATGCCCAATTCCCATTACCCATTAGCCATTACCAATGCCCAATGCGATAGGGCCCAATGCGATAGGGCCCATTCCCCACTCTATCCGTAATGCTACGCGATCGCATTCACTTACCCGCTTGCAAACAAGTCCATCAATAGTTACACTTTTTAAAACATTCTCATTTTTGCGCTTGCGAAAGCAAAGCACTTTTAACCGCCCAAACGCCTAAAAAACGTTTGTCTTGTTCTTCCGGAACAAAAAGTGGATTTTATCATGCGAAAATTTACTTGCGGTGTAAACGGGCGATCGCTACCCTCCTGGGTAAGATTCCCTTCTTCGTGTGAGCATTGCCAAATTATTCACATTGTCTGACGAGTGAAGGCAATCTAGAAAATTTGGTGGCAATAACAAAAAACCGAAACTTGCTTGTAAACATAATTCATCGAGGAGGAGCGTAGTCAATGGGACTACCCTGGTACCGAGTACATACAGTCGTTCTGAACGATCCGGGGCGATTGATATCTGTACACTTGATGCACACAGCCCTAGTGGCAGGCTGGGCTGGTTCGATGGCTTTATACGAACTAGCTATTTTTGACCCCAGCGATCCCGTACTCAACCCAATGTGGCGTCAAGGGATGTATGTAATACCCTTCATGTCACGCTTAGGCGTAATTGGCTCTTGGGGTGGCTGGAACGTCGCAGGCGAGCCAGGTTACGATCCTGGTTTCTGGTCATTTGAAGGTGTAGCCGCCGCTCACATCGTTCTTTCTGGTCTATTATTCTTAGCCGCCGTTTGGCACTGGGTTTACTGGGATTTGGAACTGTTCCAAGACCCCCGCACTGGTGAACCCGCTCTCGATTTGCCAAAAATGTTTGGCATTCACCTGTTCTTATCTGGTTTACTTTGTTTTGGTTTTGGTGCTTTTCACCTCACCGGGCTATTTGGACCGGGGATGTGGGTGTCTGATGCCTACGGCTTAACCGGTCACGTTCAAGCAGTAGCGCCAGAGTGGGGACCGGCTGGGTTTAACCCATATAACCCTGGTGGTGTAGTGGCTCACCACATTGCTGCTGGGGTGGTTGGTATTATTGCTGGCTTATTCCACTTGACAGTACGACCCCCCGAACGGCTTTACAAAGCTTTGCGGATGGGGAACATCGAAACTGTACTTTCTAGCAGTATTGCCGCAGTATTCTTTGCCGCCTTCGTCGTTGCCGGTACTATGTGGTACGGTAGCGCCACCACCCCAATTGAACTGTATGGTCCGACCCGTTATCAATGGGATCAAGATTACTTCAAACAAGAAATTAATCGGCGCGTACAAGCTGACGTTGCCGATGGCGCAAGTCTTTCAGCAGCTTGGTCAGGAATTCCGGAAAAACTGGCATTCTACGACTACGTAGGCAACAGCCCCGCTAAAGGTGGTTTGTTCCGCGTCGGACCGATGAATAAAACCAATGGTATTGCTTTATCTTGGTTGGGTCATCCAGTCTTCAAAGACAGCGAAGGTCGGGAATTAGAAGTGCGTCGTCTGCCGAACTTCTTTGAAACCTTCCCAGTCATCTTGACCGATGCTGATGGTATTGTCCGTGCGGATATTCCTTTCCGTCGGGCAGAATCAAAGTACAGCTTTGAGCAAGCTGGTGTGACTGTAAGCTTCTACGGTGGTGAACTAAACGGAGAAAGCTTTAAAGATCCAGCTGATGTGAAGAAGTACGCACGTTTAGCACAGTTGGGTGAACCATTTCTGTTTGACGGAGACCAAAGCACCAGGTTTGGCGATTTAGCGATCGCTAAACCCGATGGAGTCTTCCGTACCAGTCCGAGAGGTTGGTTTACCTTCGCTCATGCTGTATTTGCTCTGCTGTTCTTCTTCGGTCACCTCTGGCACGGTTCTCGGACAATCTACCGAGACGTGTTTGCTGGTGTTGATGCCGACCTCGAAGAACAAGTTGAGTGGGGTCTATTCCAGAAAGTGGGTGACAAGTCAACCCGTCGGAAGGAAGCGTAAGTATAGGGATTAGGGACTAGGGATTGGGATTAGGGCGCGCTCGTTATTACTAATTGCCAATACCTAGTACCTAATCTCTTGTTAAACCTTTCTTTACTCTAAATTGGTACAATATTATTACTGGGTGGATAGGCAGGAACTTGTGATATGGAAAGCGTTGCATACATTTTGATTTTGACCTTGGCAATAGGAGTTCTTTTCTTTGCGATCGCATTTCGCGAACCTCCCCGCATTGAGAAGAAAGACGAGTAGTAGATTTTCTCTGCTATTAGACTTTTAACGACAAAATATAAACTAATATCCGCTGTTACCAAATGGTTGCAGCGGATATTTTTTGACGTTAAAAGTCACTCGCGTTTGTTGTTTCTTTTTTATTAAGGATTAAAAATGAGGAATAAAGAATAATTTTCTTCCCCAGTCCCCAGTAAAGAGTCCCTTTTATCCTGAAGCGCGATCGCTTCGGAGTCTAAAAATAATTAATAAATGATTAATTACGGTTTTGGATGTGTGATACAATGTTCCTTCTGGAAGTTGATATGTGTTAAACCCAGCTTTTCTGCGCTAGGATAGAAAGGATGTAGGTGTAAACAGCCCGTTCGCATTGGCGCTTGCATATACATTAGGCTCGAGCAATAACTTTACGGAGACTAAAACCAGGTACAAAACAGCATGGTCAATCAGAAATTAACCGCTACAGAAATAGGCTTCACTCACGAAGATTTCGCTGCTCTATTAGACAAATACGATTATCACTTTAGCCCTGGAGATGTTGTACCAGGAACCGTTTTCAGTATAGAGCCGCGCGGCGCTCTGATTGACATTGGTGCAAAGACAGCAGCATATATACCTATACAAGAAATGTCTATAAACCGGGTCGATGCCCCGGAAGAAGTCTTACAATCAAACGAAACGCGGGAATTTTTCATCCTCACAGATGAAAACGAAGATGGTCAATTAACTCTTTCCATTCGTCGCATTGAATATATGCGAGCTTGGGAACGAGTACGGCAGTTGCAAGCAGAAGATGCTACTGTTCGTTCTGGTGTGTTTGCTACTAATCGTGGTGGAGCTTTGGTAAGAATCGAGGGATTGCGTGGTTTTATCCCAGGTTCTCATATTAGCACCCGCAAACCTAAAGAAGAATTGGTAGGCGAAGACTTGCCATTGAAATTCTTAGAAGTAGACGAAGAACGTAATCGTTTAGTTCTATCCCATCGTCGAGCGCTGGTTGAGCGTAAGATGAATCGCTTAGAAGTTGGCGAAGTTGTTATAGGTACAGTTCGCGGTATCAAACCTTACGGTGCATTTATTGATATTGGCGGTGTGAGCGGTCTGCTGCACATCTCTGAGATTTCCCACGAACATATTGATACACCTCACAGTGTATTTAATGTCAATGATGAAGTGAAAGTCATGATCATTGACTTGGATGCAGAAAGAGGTCGGATTTCTCTGTCTACAAAACAGTTGGAACCCGAACCAGGTGACATGATTAAAAATCGCGATTTGGTCTACGATAAAGCAGAAGAAATGGCTGCTAAATATCGCGAACAAATGTTAGCTAAACAGCAAGGTCTGACTGCGGTGGCTGATACTGAAGCCTTAGTTGAAGAAGATATACCCTCAGCTATGGAAGAAGATATACCTTCGGCAGTCGAAGAGGAAATACCTTCAGCTATCGAAGAGGAAGCACCTTCAGCATAAAATAATAATGCCCTTGAAATCATTGTGAAAAGAGAGAGGTTTTCCTCTCTTTTTTTATGTAAATTAAAAATTTAGTTCTTATTTAAATAGGGTGGATTGTGGCAACTATTAAGTGTAGAAACATAACGTTTTCTAATATCCAGGCGATTTTGTTTGACAAAAACGGTACTCTGGAAGACTCAGAAGCGTATTTGCGATCGCTTGCACAAAAAGCAGCGAGAATGATAGATGCTCAAGTTCCCGGAACTGGGGAACCTTTGTTAATGGCGTTTGGAATTAATGGCTCAAGCCTAGATCCTGCTGGTATAATAGCCGTCGCAAGTCGTCGGGAAACAGAAATTGCTGCTGCCGCATATATTGCCGAAACTGGCAAAAGTTGGTTTGAATCGCTGAAAATCGCACGTCTTGCCTTAGATGAAGCCGAAAAATACATCGGCAAAACTTCTTCACCGCTGTTTGTCGGTAGTTTAGAAGTGTTAAAATCCCTGTCATCAGCCGGATTGAAACTCGGTATACTCTCAGCAGCAACCACAGCAGAAGTTAACGCATTTGTCAAGTATCACCAGTTAAATGATTACATTCAACTAGAAATGGGAGTAGATGAAGGTCCGAGTAAACCAGATCCAATATTATTTTTACAAGCTTGCAAATCTTTGGGAGTAGAACCTAGCGCTACCTTGATGGTAGGTGATGCTGTAGGTGATATGCAAATGGCGCGTAACGCTAAAGCCGCAGGTTGCATTGGTATTACTTGGATTGGTAGATCGGATAACGTCCAAGGTGCGGATGTGGTGATTAATCAACTCGATGAAATTCAAGTTTTAGAAGCTTAATCTGTATTTTCGCCGATTCTCTTAACAAAAGTGCGATGGGCTTTGCCCTGAAATCATGCGGCTCAAAACTACTGATGAACAATAATTGCGTTGCGACTGATTTCTATTAACTTTTGTTGAGCGAACAGCCCTGCAAGTTGTGCTAGGTTATTCACAAATAATGCTTCAAGTTCGGTGTTAGTGATATTGCCTGTAGTGACTAACAACAACTTGTAAGGTTCTTGCCGAATCAGAAATGAATCAAAAAAATCTCTGTCTTTAGTAACAACAATCCTACTTTCTTGGATTGATATCGCGTTAATTTCTATATCAGTTGTTGCATTTCGCTGGGGTAAATCTTTGGTATGAATTGTATCGTAACCAGCAGATTCGAGAAAACGTGCCAGACGCACTGGCAGTTGTGCATCTACTAAAAACTTCATGAAGCTATTCGGTAGATGCTTTTCACTCTCGTCAACCGAGTCGCAAATACCAAAGCTGCTAAGATGTCATCGCGTTCTAAATCGTCGTAGTCGGTGAGGATTTCCTCAATAGTCATGCCAGAACTTAGCAATTCAAGGATAAACTCGACTGGATAACGCAGTCCCCGGATGCTTGGTTTGCCGTGGCAAATATTCACATCAAGTGTGATTCGCTGCAAAAGGGTGTTTTCCATCGCTTTTATACTTAGTTTTGTTCTGGAGAACATTCTAACTGAAAAATAGCAATTGGTATCGACGGTTGTTAGCGCTCCGGGCGCGAAGCGCCCGCAAAGAAGCGATCGCATTCTTTCAAACGCAGCATCAAACTTAATTTTCACCTTATTAACGCCTGAAAACCTGCTTGTACAAAATGCCGATCAAAGGTCAAAGCTTGGGTAACTCCTGCTTGCTTCATGACCACGAATGAAATACAATCGACCAAACCCCATGCTTTATCTTGGTGAGTTTTATAAAGCGTAAAGGCTTGCTCAAATAATTGGGGGGTGAGCCGCACAATTTCCACTTCATCTGAGGTGAAAAAGTCCTCGATGATTTCAACAGCCTCGTCTTTGTAACCGCGTGCTAAAGCGTTACCAATCTCTAACAAAACTGCATCCGTTGTTAGTAATGGATAGTTTTGCAATCTATCAGCTAATTCAGAAGCTTGTTCGTGATATTGGTCACGTTGGTTAATTAGCGCTACAACAAACAAAGTGTCAACAAATATCTTATTCGACAACCTTTTCCCCGCCTACATATAAGTCGAGATTAGCAGCAAAATCCTTTGGTGCATCAATTTTGATTTTTTTTAGTTTCGACATGAAACTCGTCTTTTTAGGCTGTTGTTTAGATTGGGCAAAATCTTTAATTAAAATATATAGCTCATCGAGATATTCTTCTTTAAGGTTGTCAATTTCTGCTTGGATTTGTTCTTTTGTATTCATTTTTGCCTCTCCCGTTTTATCCCAATTCTAGGCAATTTTAGCGATATTGAAGCGGTCGGGCGATCGCTTTTCTATCTCTTGACAAAAGTGCTTCAACGTGAAGATGGATGGATTATGTGTGGTTGTCATCCTCAACGATGCGCCCCAAGTACAGCACCAGAAAATCTCTCGCAGCAGAAGAGTTAATTTTCTCTAACGCTTCGATAATCTCTGGAATTGACTCAGCCAGAGGATCTCTCATCTCGTTGAACCACTGACTAACAGTAGAACGGTTAATGCCCATTGTCACTGCTAACTGATTTTGGCTAATGCTGTAAGTTTCTAGTACCTGTCTGAGTGCTTTTCCTGCTTTTCCCATGCCTTCAATTCTGGATTATGTCTGGTTGTCATTCTCAACGATCCGCCCCAAGTACAACACCAGAAAATCTCTCGTAGCAGAAGAGTTAATTTTCTCTAACCCTTCAATTATCTCAATAACTGCCTCAGCCGATGGATCTCGGCTTTCATTTACCCATCTATTAATACTAGATCGTCCTATACCCATCGCTACTGCCAGTTGATTTTGGCTGATGTTATAGGTTTCGAGTACTTGTCTAAGTGCTTTCCCTGCTCTTGCCATGCCCCAATAGTCTCAGAGGAACATGACTAAGTAAATGTTGACAATAGTCTACATTACTATGACAATATTCTTGTTGACGATTGTCAACAAATTTGATTCTACAAACCAGGTAAAGACGAATGTCAGAAAATCACGAGCGTGATGCTAATGAAACCCTTGCTATTGATGCTTTAATTTCAGGTAAGCAAGCTAACCGGATGATTTTGATTGGTATCCCGCAATGGGTAAAAGGGGTGATTTACAGGTTACATTCTTTGGGTTTTGCGGAAATGGCAGAATGGAGTCGGTTAATGCCAACCCGTAACCCAAAAGAAATGATTAGTGTATTGCATCGTCCGAGAGTGCAAGATTAAGGAAAAGTGTGGAGGCGATCGCTATGAACCATCAAATCACAGGCGTTCCCGATCAAGGGTTGCCGTAGGCATCGCTTCTTTTTCCTAACTTACTGCACAAAACATCAATTATGTCAATAGCACAGAGATGCTACGATATTAAATAACCTTGTGCAAGCTAACCTCAATAATCTCCACACTTAATACACAAGCCATGCAGAATACAGATACCAGCTTAAATCTTCGCTTGTGGACAGTTGCGGACTACCACCGCATGGCTGAGACTGGGATTTTAGATGAAGATGAGCGAGTGGAATTGTTAGAAGGAAAGATTATCTGGATGAGTGCTAAAGGGACAGCGCATCGGTCAGCGGTGGGAAGGACAGATTACTTACTGAAAAACAGATTAAGAAATCGAGCATGGGTATCAATTCAAGACCCGATAAAGTTAAATCAACGCTCAGAACCCGAACCAGATGTTGCAGTTGTGCAAATAGATCCACTCGACTATGCAGACCATCATCCTACCCCCAGCGAGGTTTATTTAATAATTGAGGTGGCTGATAGCAGTTTAAAATTTGACTGTGAAACAAAAGGTAAAGCTTACGCTCAAGCGGGAATTGCAGATTATTGGGTAATAGATGTAGTTAATCGTCAATTATATGTATTTCGAGAACCGAATGAAGAAGGCTATCAAAGCAAAGTGATTTTGGGTGAAGATGCAAGAATTTCACCGTTACAGTTTGCTGATTTGCAGATTGTGGTTTTGGAAATGTTACCGCCAATTATTGTATCGTAAAGGCGATGTCTAACGACAAGCCCTACGGGTTCGCCAGTTCCTTTATGCCGGGGAACCCGTCCACCGGACTGGCTCACCGCTAAGAGCGTCTACGCATAATCTCCTGGCGATTTTAACCTGACTCACCATAAAAATCAGCCACGATATCTCGGATTTCCTTTACACCGATATCTTCTCGGTCAGACTTAGAATAAATTGTTAGTAGTAAAATACTTATGGGTGACTCAAGCTGATAAATCAATCGGTATCCAGCACTCTTACCTTTTTGGATATTACTGTTACGAATTATCACCTTGTAAACAATATACTCCTCACCAACGCCCCCAATTCTATCTCCTAAAATATTTCCTTGTTGTAATTGCTCGATAATTAGTTCAACATCAGAGCGAACCCATACGAAATCTCTTAGAAAGGTCGCGCAAGTTTTGTTTATATTCAGGAGTTAAATCGATTAATACCGATGGCTGTTCATTCGGCATCAATTCCCTCCCACATTTGAGATAGTGGCAAGCGCTGACCCGTTTTTGCCTGATGTAAGGCTCTTCTCAAGCTGGCTTTAATCTCCTCAATGGGTGTATCATCAGGGTCAATCTCTTCTGCTTCTGCCTCTTCTGGAACCAACACAATCACCCGAACCTGATGAGGATAAGTGGTTCCCTGAATTGGTTCATCCAGAATCAGATTTCCCTCTTGGTCAATCTTGCCGGTAACTTCGATCGCTTTCATCTGTTTTACACCTCGTTTTGTTGGAGATCCTAACATTCCAGCAAGCGTAAGCCTGAATTGATTAAGCAATCATAGCGATCGCCTGCGCTCAAAAGCAGTATCTACCGAAGTGGATTAAATTTTTCAATTGTTAACCATTCTTCTTGCAACAGGGCAAACCATAATTCGCTTGCCCAATAATCTTTGAACCACAAACTTTTGATAAAATGTCCTTCGTGCCTCATGCCAATACGTGCTAATAATTTCACTGAGGCAACATTTTCTGGATCGCAATTAGCACAGACGCGATGCAGATGACACTCTAAAAATAAATAGTCGAGTAAACGAGTTATAGCTTCGGTTGCGTAACCTTTTCCTTGGTGCATCGTCGCAAGAGTAAAGCCAATTTCTGCTTGCTTCCCATCAGTAGCAATACAAAAAGCACAGTCACCAATCATTTCCCCCGTTGTCTTGAGTGCGATCGCCAACTGATACCATTCACCCAAGACACCCGGTTTTGCCTGTTGCATCAAGTCTATAAAGGCTAATGCATCTGCTTCCGAAAAGGGTACATCCCAACTTTGATATTTTGCCACCTCTGGATCGGAACGATAAGCGATGAATGTTGGGCGATCGCTTTCTTGAAAAGTACGCAAAAATAACCGTGGTGTTTCTAGTCTCATTTTCTAGACTTGTTGATAATTGGTTGTGCCATCTTAGTCTGGCTAAAACTCAAAGACTTGGCTTACTCTACAGGATAAACTGTTTATCAACTCAAGTACGGATTACTCTCAAACTTACGACAAAAGCAGCAATAACAAAAAACGTAGACAAAGGAGCGACTTGCCTATTAGCTACCACAGAGAACACATTTGGGAAAGTTTGAGAGATTTTGTGTAAGTTTTAAAACTATTTAATTCAATAAAGGATACTCTAATGAGGAAAGGCGTTCCGCTCTTATTGCCGTACTCGGCATCGCATTTCTCCTGCTTTTACGCTACAACTTGTAAAAGGACTATTTGTATTACCTTAATTCACATGTCTGAACAAAAGCCTATCAGTCCTTGGAGCTACAAACCTTGGTGGTGTCAACCTTGGTCTATTCTTTTAACAGGTATAACGCTGATTAGTGGTAGCTGGATAATATTTAAAATTATCTGGTTAACAGTTCTCGTCTCAGTGCCTATATTAACTTGGATGGGCTTCTTCTTGTTGATGTGGCCCAAACTGATGATCCGCAGTGGGGTTTTGGAGTCGCTTCACTCCACTGAGGAGTTATGAATTATATCATGTCATGCACTAATAAAAACACCGCAACTGTCGTAGAGACGTTCCATCGGAACGTCTCTACCTTTTAACCTAAATAGGCTTGTTTGACTCTTTCATCACTAATTAATTCTGATGCTGCACCTGTTAAAGTAATAGAACCAGCTTCTAAAACATAACCGCTATCTGCGATTTGCAAAGCGAGATTTGCGTTTTGTTCAACTAATAATATTGTCACACCTGTTTTCCGCAAATTTTGAATAATTGCAAAAATTTCCTTGACGATCGCAGGTGCTAAACCTAAACTCGGTTCATCTAAAAGTAAAAGTTTTGGTCTACTCATTAAAGCACGAGATATAGCTAACATTTGTTGTTCACCACCGCTTAAAGTTCCTGCTAGTTGATTGCGTCTTTGCGCTAACCGAGGAAATAAATCAAATTGCTTGTTAATATCTGCTTTTATTTCTCGATCGGAACGAATATAAGCTCCTAACATGAAGTTATCAAAAACTGTTTGTTTGGCTAAAACCCTACGTCCTTCGGGACAATGAGCAATACCCAATTTGACAACTTCATGAGCTTGACGACGAGTAATATTGCGTCCATTATAAATAATGTTACCACTTTGAGGATTAACAATTTTAGAAATAGCTCTCAAGGTGGTAGTTTTACCAGCACCGTTAGCACCGATTAGAGTAACTACTTCACCTTTTTTGATAGTTAAATTAATTTTTTTTAGGGCTTTAATACCACCATAACTTACATCTAAGTCTTGCAATTGTAATATAATTTCATCTATTGCTTGGTGTTTGTCGGGATTCATTTGTTCCTTATTAATCTCCTAAATATGCTTCAATTACAGCTGGATCGTTTCTGACTACAGATGGTTCACCTAAAGCAATTAATTGTCCAAAATCTAAAACTGCAATGCGATCGCATAATCCCATTACTAATGGTACATGATGCTCAATCAAGATGATTGTTAAATTAAAGCGATCGCGCAGATCGCGGATAAATTCACTTAATTGATGTTTTTCATTAGGATTCATTCCCGCAGCAGGTTCATCTAACAGTAAAATTTGCGGTTCTAAGGCTAAAGCGCGAGCTATTTCCAAGCGACGCTGGTCACCATAAGCGAAATTTTTGGCTTTTTCTTCGGTGCGATCGCTTAATCCAATCAACTCTAATAATGCTAACGCTTTTTGTCTGCTATTTTCCTCCTCACTCGTTGCAAATGGTAAACCTAAAACACCTGTAATCATATTGCTTTGGGTATGCAAATGACGCGCAATAATTACATTTTCTAAAGCCGATAATTCCCCGAATAAGCGAATATTTTGAAAAGTTCTGGCAATACCTAAACCTGCTATTTGATGCGGTTTATATTTGGAAATAACTTTACCTGCATAAATTAATTCACCGCTAGAAAAAGGAATTAAAGCAGTAATTAAATTAAACAGAGTAGTTTTTCCAGCACCATTGGGACCAATTAAACCAAATATTTCATGTTTCTTAACTGCAAAAGAAACATTATTCACTGCGACTAAACCACCAAAACGACGAGTTAGTTGTTTTGCTTCTAAAATAATTGTACTTTTTGGAGATAATTGCATATTTAACTACCAGGACTTACGCAAAATTATGAAAAAACGAACCGCGAAGGACGCAAAGAACACGAAGGAAGAAGGATGAGAGAGATTCTTGCGTAAGTCCTAACTACGTTGTTTAACTTTAGTTAATTTTTTGAATATATCAGGAGTTACTAAACCTTGCGGAAAGAATATTGTCCCAATCACAATTAACAATCCAAAAATAATCAATCTCCCATCACGTAAAAAGTGAGATAACCAATCAGGTAAACCACCTGTATCAGCTAAATTCCTTAAAACTTCTGGTAAAGCTGTAAAAACCATTCCTCCTAATACAGCACCTAAAAAACTTCTCGAACCACCTATTAAGACAAAAGTTAAATAAATAATACTAGCATCAAATGTACCTTGACGCGCATTCCAAGTATTGAGAAAATGAGCGCTAATTGCACCAACAATTCCCGCAAGAATTGAACCCAAAGTAAATGCTAGTACCTTATAATATGTAGGGTTAATTCCCATTGCCCCTGCTGCTAATTCATCTTCTCTAATTGCAATAAAAGCCCTACCAACACGCATTTGTTCTAAGCGATAGAATAACACCATACTTATAATTAATAATGGGAGTGCTATCCAGAGATATTCTATTTGAGTTTCAAAAGGTTGAGGAATACCAAAAATACCAACTGCACCACCTGTAATGTCTAAATTTAGGGAGATTACGCGCAAAACTTCGACAAAGGCAATAGTTGCGATCGCTAAATATATCCCTCTTAATCTTAAAGCCGGAATACCGACAGCGATACCCAATAAACCAGAAATAATTCCAGCAATTAACATTTCCAATAATAAGAAATGAATTGGAAATAAATTACTCTTAGAGGTGAATACTTTAGTAGATAAAATTGCGGCAATATAGCCACCTAAAGCATAAAATCCTGGACTCGCTAAAGATAACTGTCCAGTCATTAATGGTAAGTATAATGATAATCCAACCAGTGAACCTAAGACCATTGAGACAATTAAAGAACCGTAAGTTGAAAAAAAATCATTCATTTAATTTTTTAGACTTTCTGAATAAACTTCTTTCCGAGCAAACCTTGAGGTCTGACTAACAGCATGATAAATAATATGCCAAAAGCCACAGCATCTTTATAGCCAGAATATTCCGATGGAACAAAAGCTTCAATTACACCAATAACTAAACCTCCTAAAACTGCACCAGGAATACTTCCTAAACCACCTAAAACTATGACTGCTAAACCCCGTAAACCAAAACCAATCCCGAAATATGGACCAGCAATACTGACACTAGAAGCAACTAAACTACCTGCTAGTCCTGCTAAGAAACTACTGATAAAAAAGGTGAGAATAATAAATTTATCTGTGTTAATTCCTAACAAACTCGCAGTCACTTGATCTTCAGCGATCGCTTGCATTGCTTTCCCATATTTTGTAGAATTAATAAAATAAGTCATCATCAAAACAATTACCATAGAAACAGCAAAAATTACCAATTGCACACTGCGAATAGGAATCGGTTTCTCTACAGTGCCAAAGTTAATTGCTGCGGGTAAATTACCAAAAGTATCTGCCGGAAAAGTGTAACTTTCTGCACCTACTAAATATTGAATCAAATTAACAATTACTACCGCTACACCCAAGCTAGAAACAACTGTCAACAATGGGTCAGAACCTTTACGTCGTAGGGGTTGAAAAGCAATGCGTTCCATTATTATCCCGATCAAACCTGCCAAAATACTACTTAAAATCAAAGAAATAGCAAAAGGCAATTTTACAGGTAAAACAACATTAGCTAATAAGCCACTAAAGCCAAAATTACCACCCATGAGTGCATAAGTAAAATATGCACCCAAGGTAAAAATTGCCCCGTGCGCTAAATTAATGATGCCCAAAATTGAATAAACTAAGGTATATCCCAAGGCAAAAATTGCGTATACACTGCCAATGGATAACCCATTTAATAATTGCTGCAAAACGAAAGTTATATCCATTTGCTGAACTGATTTAGGACTTACGCACAAACTAACGGAAAAACGTTCGCCCTTGGCGTTGCCGTTGGCGTTCGCGGAGCGTGTCGCAGACAAGCCTCTCGTTCGCGGAGCGTCTCCGAAGGAGAAGAGAAGGCTACCGCAGAGGCACAGAGGGCACAGAGGAATGAGAGTTGGAGAGAGATTTTGCGTAAGTCCTATGATTTATGGATTTATTCATTTGGAATTTTTCGTCAACCGAATAGATTGACTATTTAATGAAGGTGAATTTTCCATTATTACCATCTTTATTCATTTTGATTTGGGCAACATAAAAATCTTTCTGGACTACTTCACCTATGGGGGTAAAAGAAATTTCCCCTAATGGTGTGTCATACTTTCCAGCTAGGATCTGCTTATTTAATTCTGTTCGCAATTGCGGTAGTTGTAATTTATTAACTTTGCTCTTATTATCTAAAGCCTTAAGTGCTTCTACATAAACCTGTACTGCGGTAAAAGCTTGAGCGGTAAATTGAGGAGGTTCTTTTTTGTATTGGTCAAGATATGCTTGACGAAAAAATTTGTTAATTTCATTAGAATGGTCTGGACTGTAAGCTTGAGCAATCATCACTCCATCACATAACGCTTTACAAACTGATAAGACATTAGATGAATTCAAGCCATTACCACCAATAATTAAGCCTTTATAACCGAGTTCGCGCAATTGTCGCACTAAGTTCCCACCATCAGCAGCTAAACCAGAAATAATCGCTAAATCTGGCTTTAAATTAATTGCATTAGTTGCTTGACTTTGAAAATCAGTATCAGTAGTTTGAAATTTTTGTACCGTGACTATTTCTAAACCTTGTTCCTTAACTGTTTTCTGAAATATTTCTGTTTCTGATTTATTAAAAGCGTCATTTTGAGCGTAGAAAAAAGCAACTTTTTTAATTTGTGGATTCTGTTTTAATGCAGCTTTGACAGAATTAGGAGCGACTTTAAAAGCAGGTGCAGAAACACGAGAAATATAATCACCTAATTCAGGTATTCCTGATGCTGTATTCGATGCAGCTACCACTGGAACTTTAGCACGTTCTGCAACCGGAGCAGTGCTAAATGCTTGCTGTGATAAAGTCGGTCCAATAATACCGATAACTTTATCTTTGTTAATTAAAGTTTGAAAAGCGTTAATTGCTCCGGCTTCGTCACCGCTAGTATCTTGGAAAATTAATTTAATTGGTGTACCATTTACGCCACCTTTCTCATTAAAATACTTTTCGGCAATTTTTGCTCCTGCGGCTCCCTCTTGACCAAGTAAGGCAACGTTGCTAGTCTGGGCAAAGGCGATACCGATGGGAATAGCGCTTGATGTAGTTTTGCTCGTACTGCTGGTAGTATTATTGGCATTTGTCCCAGTGTTACTACCACTGCAAGCTGTTAACAGTAGGGTACAAATGCTTAAGAATACAGTGGCGATCGCTTGTGGTCTATTCATAATTTAACTATATATCTCGTTTCGGATTGCTATATTATTTCACCATGCAAAGGTCGAATTCCTTAATAATTCATAATTACCTAACGCATAAAAGTTTGAGCGATCGTAACTTCCGCTCAAACTTTTTGCTATACTTTGAGGTTTGCCGAACTCACGTTAATTTACGACTTGGCTGCTATGAAGCCGAGGATCGTCTTTACTACTTGTTGGTGCGACTGGTGCGGAAAATTTGGAAACTTGTCCGCTTGCTTGAGCATAAGGCAAAGATGAACCAGTAACCAAAGCTTCTAAATTACTTCCCATAATTGTACGCGGTTGATCGCCGATCGCCTGAGCTATTGTTTCCCCATCTTTACCCAAAAAAACAAAATGGGGAATTCCATCCACCCGATACTTCAACATCTCCGGCAGCCATTTGGTATTATCTACATTCAGCATGACAAAATTAACTTTGTCAGCATATTGCGTCTCCAACTGTTGCATATCTGGTGCCATTTTTTGGCAAACAGTACACCAATCAGCATAAAACTCTATCAGCGTTGGCTTGCTGTTTGTCAATGCTAATTCTAATGGTGTAGACCCTTGATCTAACTTTGCAAGACTTGCTTCTGGCGTCTGAGTTCGCAATCCTAAGAATAAAGCAACGCTAAGGGCGATCGCTACCATTGCAATCGCAAAATTTCTTAAGCGTGTCCCACCTGTAGATTCAGGCTTTTGAGAAGATATAGGCGAATCTGTACTCATAACAAATTTATTAAATCTTATTAAGTTGCATCTTCTTTAGTTTACCTTTTTCTGTCTTGGCGGTTCCTACGCTCAACCCACTACGCTACAACAGATAAAACCCTCTGACAAACCTGTGAAAAAAAGAGTTACCCTCACCTTTCCCAAACGCGCTGTACAAATGCCAGTTACGTATAGACTGGCAAAAGAATTCAATGTAGCGGCAAATATTATCCGCGCTCAAGTTGCCCCAAATCAAATTGGTAAACTTGTAGTTGAACTTTCCGGGGACATAGATCAGCTAGATGCAGCGATTGAGTGGATGCGATCGCAAAATATTAACGTTTCCCTCAGTTTAGGCGAAATAGCGATTGATGAAGATGTGTGTGTTGATTGTGGTTTGTGTACAGGAGTGTGTCCCACCGAAGCGCTTACCCTGAACCCGGAAACATATAAACTGACATTTACGCGATCGCGTTGCATCGTCTGCGAACAATGTATACCCACCTGTCCCGTCCAAGCAATCTCAACCAACCTTTAACCCAAACGAAATACATCAGCCATCACACCACCATCACCAAAGAGTCTAGTTTTTGCCGGCGAGTCATAAACCACCAATATAGAAGGTATCCCAGTTACATTTTCAAATAGCGTAAAGCCTTCAGCGTGTTCAACTCTGTTTCCATAGGGAATATCTTGCAGAAACTCTGGATAATGAAGTGTATTTTCTGTTAAATTCACAGCATTCCGCAAACGATAAAGTTGTACCGGTCCATCTAAATCCATAGTTGGTCCGGCTAAAATCAACAAATCTTCACCATAAAGATGCATATCCCGAATTCCCAAACCATTCAAAAACAGAAAATGCTTTTTATATGACTTTCCCTCTTGACCAATTTCCCGCAGTGTCATGATTCCGGGGGTAGATGTTTCTAATTCTACTTCCAGCATCACCGCCCAACCACGCAAAACCGGACCCCGCAAACCGATAAAAACTCGCTTTTGACAGACAGCTATCCCTTCCACATCAAAGCCATTATCTTTCCCCGGAATTGCTGCTTTCACAAAAAAGCCTAAATGAGGATCGTCTGCTAAAGCTGCCATTAACAAGTTTCCTGTCGGAGTTAGTTCCAGTTTGGCGGCACTTAACAATATATCTGGATTTTGCGGGTGCGGGCATGACGAAAACAACTTCCCGTCCACAAGCGGAATTCTTCCCAGAATATAACGATTAGGTTCTGTGTCAATTTTTGCCAGTCTTTGAATGTTTTTTTCATCTGATTTATCAGATTTAGGCTTCTTGCGTTTGTAGCTATGGGAACCTATTAACCAAAGATAATAATCGGTGTAGGCAAGTCCTTCAATGTCAATTTCTTTTTCTTCTGGTGCCGGTAAATCTATAAATTCTGCGACTCGATAGCGATCGTGATTTGCAAAATTATCGCCATCAACCAAAGAAAGACGCTCAATAGTCGAGGTTTCATCTGAACCCAACCACAAATGCTTTTCTGGAGTCAGCAGCACTGCGGAAAGGTCTTCTCTGTATTCTTTAAAACCGTCAGTAAAAGTTAAGGATACTTGACTTAGAAAATATGAGTTATCCATTTTACCTTTGCTCCTCTTGTGTAATATATTGTTATTATTATGTGTTTTATCATACTTTAGCATTATAAATAATGACAGAAAGTATAACGTTTATCCAGTTTTTCAAGCTAAAATAATATTTATTAAATTTATATGTTACTCTAAAAACATTTATAACTTAATATTAAAAAAATGTGACAATTAACATTCTGAGAAAAGATAAACAAGCATCAAAAGTTAGAATAATGCAGATTAAATAAATTAGATAAAAACATGCAAAAAGGACAGACAAAAATGTAATTAGTGTTATCATACAGAAACCTAATTAAGCAGTTGTTGCTATCAAGTTAAGACGAATAATATTATGGAATTAGTTGCACAAGCTAAACTAAAAACGCTAGGTGACTATGCTCACGAAGCACTGAAAAAACACTTTAAAAAAACCTTAAAGTGGGAAAAACCTGTTAAGAAAGATGAAGATCCAGAAGCTCTGCATCAAATGCGAGTAGGGATGCGTCGTTTACGCACAGCAGTCAGCAGATTTGGGCTAGCTTTAGATTTATCTAAGCCAGTAAGTGATAAAAATATTGGCAAAATTGCCCGTCGTCTTGGTACATTGCGAGATTTAGATGTACTCAAAGAATCTTTGGAAAACACTTACCGTCCAAATTTACCGCATAAAGAACAAAAATCTCTGCAAACAGCTTTCGATGCTTTATCTAAACAACGCGAAGATGCGTTAGAAGGGGTGCAAGCAACATTTAAAGATGAGCATTATAAATCTCTAAAACAGGGAATGAACGAGTGGTTGGAAAACCCAAGTTATCTACCCGTAGCATCTTTGCCTATGCAAGAATTGCTACCGGATTTACTTTTGCCGGAAGTGAGTAGTTTATTGCTAGATCCGGGTTGGTTAGTGGGAACGCAAGTAGAAAATGCAAAAGTTGTCATTCCTAAAGGTTTAAAAGCCGACAAGATAGAGAAAGAATTGGCAACTAATGGCGAAATGCTGCATACTTTGCGTAAACAAGCCAAGCGCGTGCGCTATCAGATGGAGTTATTTACTGAGTTATACGGAGAATCTTACTCAGTTTATGTAGCAGATGTTAAAAACATTCAAGACATCTTGGGTTCAATTCAAGATAGTGTAGTCTTAGGCGAGTGGCTGACGGATGTCTTCGAGTCAGAAATTGAAACTAAGCTGCCTACTTTTGCGAATTTATTAGCAGAAAATCGCTATAAATTGTGGCAGCAGTGGCAACCCTTACAGGAGCGGTATTTGAAACCGGAAACTAGACACGGCTTTCATTTAACAATACTGCATCCCCTAACCGTGTAATTTGGCTAATAGTAATAAAAAGCAAATAATTGATAATATATCTCAAGAAAGAGGGAAATAACAAATAACCGTGAGATATTAATCTTGCTCGCTTATTATTTGAGGAAAGTCAATCATGGTTGTAGCTTTGGATGATACAAAGCGTAGCGCGATCGCTAGGGAACTGGCAGATTTGAAAGCGCTACAAGAGTTATTGATTGCTAATGAACAGAAATTAACGCCTGCTTTGAGCAGCGATAGTGAAATTAGCGATCGCTTTAACGACTTTATCAAAGATGACCAACAAGACCTTGCAGTAATTGACGGAGTACTCAGCAAATTTGGTGATGGTTCGCCCCAGCCTAGAGATAGTATCAAACAGTACGTTGACCAGGTAAACGGTTTGATGGGCACAGACCAGTTGACATTATATCAGAAAGTTTCCATCCACGAAAGGATTAAGCATCAAGCCGTGATGACTGGCTTGATTGTCCATAAGGCAGCGCAAGTGGTTGGTGACGACGTGAAAGAAGCGATCGGTCCCTTGAATCAGGTGAACTTTAAAAATCGCGCTCATCAAGAGCAACTTAAAGGTGTCCTCGAAGTGTTGGGAACACGAGAACTCACAGGTTTAGACCCCGATCAAGGTGTTTGGGCACGGACTCAAGATGCTGTTGCCGCTTTGAGGGGTGTGTTTGATGGTCTGACCAGCTAAAATCAATACCACGACGCAGCAATTAAAGGCGATTTTGTCAAGTTTCGATGCCGAAAAGCATCAGCTTGATAAATCGCCTTTTTGTTGAGGGGAGACAAGGAGATGGGGAGACAAGGAGACAAGGAGAGGGGGAGATGGGGAGACAAGGAGACAAGGAGAGGGGGAGATGGGGAGACAAGGAGAGGGGGAGATGGGGAGACAAGGAGAGGGGGAGATGGGGAGACAAGGAGAGGGGGAGATGGGGAGACA